>JAWPOG010000018.1:0-43991 GCA_033345155.1 Alphaproteobacteria bacterium
GGGCCCCGAAAAATTCAGATGAATTTTTTGGGTGACTTTGTGGGGCGGGACAGTTTTACTTGACCCGCCATGCGGGTCTTTAGTAAAACTTGGGTGGGGGATTTTTTAGTGGTTAGTGTTAGTGTAAGTGGCGGAATCCCAGGGCTATAAACTAATCCGTATTCCCAATACATATTTGACCCGCACAGGAATAGATGAAGTTGTTCATACTTTGCACAGGTGCATACAAGACAATCTGGATGTGCATAATTATTTTGTGCCTCGATATAACTAACACCCCCCACCCCGGAATTCCTACGCCAATAAATTGTCGGGAATTCCGCCCGCCCCACACGGGGGGGCAGGTAATGGTGTTTAATTTCTAAAAATTAATATCTTAACTAAACTTTTATTTATCATTGTATTCGTATCTCAAAAAAAATCCTGCGTTTGCAGGATTAATCTTTATCTTGTTTTTTTTCATTCTGGGATAATTTATATGTCTTGGTACGCAGACACGAACGCATATTATCAAAACACGTCCGGAAATTTGTCTTTTTGCGTATCTGTTTCGGCTCCAGACAACCTGTCTTCGTTTCTGTCTTATCAGATGTTCCTAACGAATAATCACAGTCCCCCTCCTTGGTCGTCGGCGCTGTATTCTTTAACAATTTAAAATCGTTTGCCAATTGCTTGGCGGCCTCTAAACTAACATCATCGGCATTACCCGTCGCATTTGAAATTGTATTCATATTAGTATTCAAACATTTCATAACGTCCGCCGGCAACAGTTCTTCATTACAATTTTTCGCCCCATACAAATGAATATTTCTGTCATCCGATTTGAACGAAGACGATGACGAAGATGAAGATGATGATGCGCCCTTGGCCTCTAATCCCGTTGTCAACACCGCCTTTTCCAACTGGGTTTTCAAACGTCGCAACATAGATTCCATTTGTTCGTATTGCTTATACATCTGTTGCGTAATCAGCGTTGTTTTCATTGCCACAACATCGCGCATCAGTTCCTTGTCTGCACCCGTTGGATTTTTTGTTTCTGCAATATTATATGCATGCGTCGAACACAGCGCCAATTCCGCCACAATCGCATCATTGTCGTCATCTTCACACCCGTTGTCTGCCACCGCCGGCACACACACCACCAGCGCAACCAACAAACCCACAAAAAAACTTTTTACTTGCTTCATCAGATACCTAGTCTCATTTTACTTTTAACCATATCGTTAAAGATAAATTTTTATCAGCTTCCTGGCCTCTTTTTAATTTTCCCATCATCATAAGTACAACCACCTGTCAACTTACAACGGCCATCATCTTCATCCCATCTTAAACCACAATAGCAATCCACCGATTTAGTCCATTTATCAAAAACTGAACCATCCTTACAATCTTCCTCGGTAAATGGTGTATGTGTTTCATCCAAACTTAAACCCGTTTCATCAATAAATTTAATCCAACCTTTATATTTCGCATCATGTTCCAATTGCTTATTTGAAACACAAATCTTCTTAGGCAATTTCTTAGATTGCACCGCCGTCAACAAATTCTGATACCCTGTCGGTGTCAATGCGCAATACTTTAATCTGTCTACTTCTTTATCACCCCCTGCGGTCGACCACTTGTTCGTCACAAAATCTGGCGCATCTTGCAAAATAATGCGTTCCAATGTATCCAGGTCCAGTGTTGCGCCCCGTTTACTGCTGCGACGACCAAATATAGCGATCGATTCCAATGCCGATGTTGCGCACCCCACACGCACCAGATGATCATCTTCATCAGCCTCGTTTATCCATTCGCGCAACACCTCGTCATTTTCGCCCCCACCACCAATCAATTGCGTCACCGTACAGCGATTATCATCCTGGGGCGGGATCGCCATACCAATCGAACATTCCTGGCCACCTTTAACATAATCGTCTTTGACCGAACGTCCCTGTTTACAGTTTGTTGCTTCATAATATTTTATCTTATGCTCTCCATCTTCGCCCGTACACAGGAATTTTCCCCACTGATTACACCCGCCATTCAGCATCATAATAACATCTGACACATCCACGCCAACGGCCAATGCCTTTTCCAGGGCCTCGTATATTTCATCTGCAATTTCATCATATTTCTCAAAAGATGCCAATGCTTTTTCTTTGAATATTTTGACACGTTTTGGCCCCGAACAATTATCACCCCGCATATCACACCCGGCATAAACAAACGCATCATTTATTGATGCCTTTAATGATTTCAAAGCAATCTCGGCATTTTCAATCCCAGACAAAATCTGCCCAGAAATTTTCTTTCTTGCTATGATATCAGCCTCGATATCACGTTCCGCCGCCTCGATATCTTCTTCGGTCAGTTTGGAAACACTTGACGTTGACGACGCAACATTATTTGACTTGTTAACCTGTTCCATTGCGGCAGATGTAATGGCCCGCTGTTCCTCTAATGCGGTCTGCATCTGCGCCATTTGTTGGGCATTTTGCTGTTGCATTTCATACTGCATCTGTTGCATCTGCGTCTGCATTTGTTGTATCTGCGAATTATTTTGCGCAGCCGCCGCCTGGGCGGCGGCCTGTTGCGCTGCGATTTGGGCCTGTTGCGCCTTGTTCGTTGCATTGGACACCAACTGCGCAGAAATAAAACTAATTAAATCATCACCATATTGTTTGCATGCTGCATTACTGTTCACACATCCCGCCACAATTGGCCTTGCGATATCAATTGATGTACAACCTGCACACTTTGGCTGGGCACAACGCAATATCAGCGAATTACAATTTCCAAAATCTGCCTTGGCTCCCGAACCACTTGATGCCAAGGCGCGATTATTCGTCAACTGATTCCAACTATTATTATTCGCCACCCCCAAGGAACCATTCCATGCGGTCAAATTACTTCCTGCAGTGGTCGATACCTGTCCCTGCGCAATCATTGGAAATACGCACAAACACAGCATAAAAAATCGCTTAAACAAACTCATATTCTCTCTTCGACTAATTTTAACACAAAATCGCCTCATATAAAAGACAATTTTTTATTCAAGCATCCTTTTGTTCCCTGCTTATCATGATTCCCAAAAGCGACACAACCAAAATAATTATCATCCAACCATTTAATCCAATCGCACGATAAACGGTCCCATGCGCCCCCCACACAAATCCATCCAGCACCCCTGGCACCCCAACTGGCAACCCAGAAATAATTGTGCCATCCGCCCCAACAAATGCGCTGATACCGGAATAGTTCGCGCGCACAATTGGCAATCCTGATTCAATCGCATATCGCCGCACCATATCCAAATGCTGATATGTCCCTGGTGTTTTACCAAACCAATTATCATTTGTAATATTTACAATTGCATCAACCTGCCCTGCATTTTCAGGCAACAAAGAATCTGAAAAAATCACCTCGTAACACACAGCGGGCGCAAACACAAACCCATCAACACCAACCACCGCCGGCCCCGTTCCCGGTACCAGCTCAATTGGCGCAGGCAAAATGCCCAATGGGCTGTACTCACCGAACGGCACCAGATGGAATTTACTGTAAATCTTCTGAATCACACCGTCTGCCCCTACTATAACCATCGAGTTAGACACCCCCGCCCCCCCGATGGTATTCGCCCCCATAATCACGGGCCGCCCAACGTATTGTGCAAATTCCACCACATCATTTTCTAAAACAGCAAATGGATATGTTGTTTCCGGCAACACAATAATATCTGGATTTCCAGCCTGTTTGGCCAACATCATCAGGTTCCGCAAATTAAATTCTGCATGCGCCAGCATTTCATCACGACTATACGAAGCCTTTTGTATTTGACTGTTGCCGGGCTGAACGATTCGTATCATATGCCCCGCTGTATCCGCCCCCAAATCAGACCGCTGCATATTTTTATAGCCAAAAAATGCGCCACCGACCCCCAGTGCGAAAAACACACCCAATACAATCCAACACATCCGACTTTTTTTATTCCGCATTACTTCGACCATGGCTGCACACATCCCAACCAATACAAACCCCAGCCCCAACGCACCAAACACCGACATAGAATTAGCCAACATCGGCCACGACATTGTAATATTTGCAATCGGATTCCATGGAAAACCTGTTAACACCCACTCGCGCCCCCACAGAACCAATGCCCACACACACGCAAACAATATCGCACGTCCCCCGCACGACAAACGCATACGAGCGACCGCAACAAAAGGCCACGAAAAAATAAACGCACCTGCAATTGCCAAACCAATCAGCCCAGGAACCGTCCAAATTGCAAACTGTTGGGTTAATTCTGGCACTACATATATCGAGTGCAACACCCACCAAAAATTCGCCACCGCATACATTGCTCCAAATGGCATAACACGCAACCAGGCCCGCCAAAAACCACCAATATTTTTATTCCGAACGGTCAACCAATACGCGCCCATAACCCCAACAATCGTCCACCACCATTGATAAAAAGGCGCAAACCCAAATGCCGCAACCCCACCAAACAGTGCGTACAGCGCATATTGCCAAAAACCATTTTCCCGCACTTGAAACCTTTTGAAAAATGCGATTATCCCACCACCTGGGCAACACCGCCCATCATCACAACGCGCCTTATAATCATCTTTGTACGGATTTTTTATTCCCATTTTTTTCAACACCTCTATCTCTTTTGATTCCATTACAATCGCATCTTGTTCAGTCAAATGATCATACCCCAACAAATGCAACATCCCATGCACAACCATATGTGTCACATGATTTTGCACAGAAATCCCCATTGATTTTGCTTCTTTGACAACCGTATCCCAGGAAATATAAATATCCCCCAACAAAATATCATCACCCAATTCAAACGACAACACATTCGTAGGCTTATCCACACCACGATATTGCTTGTTAATTTCATTAATTTCCGCATCATCGGTCAGTATAATCGACACCTCGGCATCCTTGTGCACGCCATGAACCGTCGCACAGACAACTTTTTCAAAATTGATTTTGCACTTGTTCCATCGTTTATCATGAACATCAACATACACTTTCATACTCAACACCTATGCCATATTGCCATCAAATTCTTTCCCGTACAGAAAAATATCATGTCGTGCATTTTTTTGTCTTAATTTTTGTGTTGCAGAATCATACGCAACTTTTCCTTTTCCGCTTTTGGACACTTTTTGCTTTTGTTGCAGTGCACGATTAACAGCCTTTTGATACACCTGCTTTCTTGTTTCTCTCAAATCATCCATCTGTGCATTTTCCAATGCGGTTTGATAATTTTTAACCGCCAAATCATAATTTCTTTGCGCATTTTCAACATCGCCCCTGGCCTGATAAATCTTGGCCATTTCTTCACGAGCCAGCCCTGCGTTATAATAAGAAGAAGCCTTTACATCACGGTCCAGCAACAGCGACTTATTTGCATTCATACGCGCATTACCATCTTTTACAGCCGTTACACATTTTTCATAGTATGAAATAGACTTATTTTCATCACCCAATTTCTTATAAGCCAATGCCATAGAACTATACGCTTCCATATTATCCGCATCCGCATCTATTGCGGCCTGATATAAATCCACTGCTTGCTGATACTTTCCTGCGACAAAGGCCCTGTCTGCATCATTCAATTTTTTCATTGACTGTTCTATTTGAATATCTTGGGTGGTCTGCTGTGCCCTCTCTAAATCTAATTTCGGTCTCTCTGACTGCCCTGTACTTACACGCGCCAATATATTTTTACCTTCGTCAAAATCCGATAAAAACGCTTTCACATTTGATTTATCGCCCGTTCTGGCACGATTCAAGGCATATTCAACAGTTTCTGCACCAAACAGAAAATGCCCATTTCTGTAAACATTATTTATATTTATCCTGGAAAAAGCATCGCGCGGTAACCCCAACAAATCTTCTGCTGAAATAATTCCTATTGCATATGCTGCACACCACCAACGTCGTTTTAAAGTCCCATCGCGCCATGTTTCCGCCCCTGGATAATAAGAAAACGCATCTGCAACCTGTTGAACAGTTTTTGCCTTTGAAATACGTTCCGCAATTCCTTTCATATCTGCTGGCCTTTGATACCCCGCCATAACCAAAGCAACTGCTTGTTGTGCGCCAATATTTTGCTTATTCGATATCGCCTGTTTTAATGCCGGCAAAGTCTCATATAACAAATGTCGCTTGCACTGTTCATAATTTCCTGCCTTGTCACGTGTTTTTGTTTTTCCCAGTGCATTTGCATTTCTGTGCAATTTTCCTGCGCTATCATATATATATGACCATGTGCACCCCAAACCATTTGTCTCGCGTGGTTCGTTTCCATGTTGTTTTGGTATTGCACGATATGTTTCCAGTTCCGTCAACCCCACTGCAATTTCCGGCCAATATTCTGCCAGCGCCAGTTTAACAAATTGTGCCTCTGCTGGGTTTATCGTTTTAATATCAGCGGTTTGTTCAATCTGTTCCACATTAGTCTGCGCTTCTTTTTTTACCTCTGCATGTTCAGTTATTGTTACCACAGGCGCACTTTCAGACTGTTTTGCCTTTACTTCTTTATTTCCTTTTTCTTTTTTATTTTGATTATCATCGCGCGATATCACCTGTCCACCAAACAGCAAGCCTGCCATCATCATATAGTACACCAAATACGAAACCAACACAGACCTATCTTTTATTGTATTTGAAACCTTGGCTTTTATCTTACTGCCCAAACTTTTACCCGGCACGCGCCTTTTCATATGTCCGGCGGCATCCTCTATACCACGCAATGCAGCATTATTAATCAACGCTAAATTCAAGGTCCGCGTTAAATACTCGACCATCCACAGCAGCACAACCCCAGAATATTTCAATCCCACTTGCGCATTTTCCTGGGCCCACACACGCAGTTTCTCCGTATCTAAATTTTTACCAACAATTAAATCCTGCACATGCACAGTATCAGGCACTTCTACCTTTTTCAGGGTTTTGCGTCCTTTTCTTAACTCGTCCGCAATATCTAAAACAGCTTTTCTGAATTTTTCTACACTTGCATTTTTTTTCTGTACCATTTCACTTTCTCCCCAAACCTGTTTTTTGTGCTATCTTGGAACGTTTTCGTGCATATGCTGGTGCCACAAATGGATAATCATCTGGCAAGCCCCACTTTTCCCGGTATTGTTGTGGAGTCAAATTAAAGCGCCTCTTTATATATCGCCGCAACATCACATGCCAGGTACCATCTTCCAAACATTGAATCCTGTCCGACTGCACAGAATCCTGGATTTGTTGCGGTGTCACAGATGCCCCGCGCAAAATTTCACGTGCATTCCTGACCGCCTCTTCCATTGTCAGTTTTGGATTTGCGTTAATTGCGGCCGCTGCCAGATTAGCAACCGCCAATGTGAACTCAGAATTTTTATTTACCAACTTGCCAATCCTTTTATAATTTAATATGATTATATCACAAATAGACAACAAATAAAAGCCAAGTAAAATGACACGACCTCTTGCCGATTTAATGCGCCCAAACACAATTGACGAAGTCATTGGACAAACGACCTTGCTGGGGGAAAATGGCCTGGTTCGTCGTATGGTTGACAATAAAAAGCTGTCCAATTTAATTTTATGGGGCCCGCCAGGGTGTGGTAAAACGACGATTGCGCGCGCATTGGCAAATTCTGTTGACATGGATTTTGTGCCCATGTCTGCAGTATTTTCCGGCACTGCGGACATAAAAAAGGCTATGGATGCCGCCCGCATGAAACGTGACATTGGGCAATCCACCTTATTATTCATAGACGAAATTCATCGCTTTAACAAAACGCAACAGGATACCCTGTTGCCATATCTTGAAGACGGAACAGTTGTATTTATTGGTGCGACCACCGAAAACCCCAGTTTTAATTTAAACAACGCATTGCTATCCCGCTGTCACATTGGTGTATTGCAACCGCTAGCTACCGAGGATTTATTAACCCTGATGACGCGCGCTGAAAAATTCACAGATAAAAAATTACCCCTGGAAAACGAGGCCCGCACACACCTGGCCCAGATGGCGGACGGCGATGCACGATTTTTATTAAACACAGTTGAATATTTATTAAACGCAAATTTCAAAAAACCTTTATCACCAGACGCCTTGGTTTCCGCCGTACACAAGCGACCTCCACTGTCTGACAAACAAGGTGACGAGCATTATAATCTGATATCTGCCGTCCACAAATCCCTGCGTGCCAGCGACACAGATGCGGCCCTTTATTGGACTGCGCGCATGATGACATCGGGCCAAGATCCCAAATACATATTTCGTCGTTTAACCCGTTTCGCAGTCGAAGACATAGGATTGGCGGACCCGAACGCCCTGCAAATTGCTATTGCGGCCTGGTCTGCATACGAACGCCTGGGCAGCCCCGAAGGGGATTTGGCATTAACCCAACTGGTAATATATCTGGGTACCGCACCAAAAAGCATTGGCAACTATCGCGCGCAAAAGGCCGCCTATGCTGTCGCCCGCGAAACAGGTTCTTTGATGCCACCAAAAAACATTCTTAACGCCCCCACAAAAATGATGCGAGATTTGGGTTATAACGCTGGCTATATTTACGACCCCGACACAGCAACCGGATTTTCGGGTCAGAACTGTTTTCCAGAATCTATGGGGCGCCAAAAATTTTATCAACCGATTGAACGCGGCTTTGAACGCGAAATCAAAAAACGATTAGATTATTGGGAATCTTTGCGCAACAAAAAAAACACATCCGACTAAAAAAACACCGACTTATTTGTCGGTATTTTTTCACATAAATCCACACTCAGAACAATATATTTATCCTGGCGCCAACTTGCGCGTCATCAGATTCAAATTCATAATCAAGATGTCCAATATATTGTGTTCGTCCATACTGGCGCACAACTTTGAAATGCAACCACTCTTGATTATAATTAGTGTGATAAACAGGATCTTGATTTGTTGCTTTGCGCACAGTTAGCCCCAACCCAAAACGCCAATCAGATACAGTACGAAAATAAGCCTCGGGCGTAAAGTCTAAAAACGCAACACCACGTTCATCATCAAATACCCATGTTGATTTAACCGTTGCCGCCAACGTCATACCCGCCCATTGACGCCCCATACGCAACCCAACATAATATGTAGAATCCGCATAATCCGGCGTACGCACGCGATGACTGCCCCCGAATTTAAATCCGAACAAAACATCCGATATTATATTAGAATCGTTATCATCAGCCCCAGACATACGATACGTTCCACCAACATCAATTGCGGCAAATCCATCCTCTTCGCCATCAAAATCATTTTGATAAAAAACATTCGCCCCCAACGCCAATCGCGACTTTAATCCATACGACACAGACTGCCCTGCCCGCAAGACATGATCCCAGTATGAAATCGAAGTTTGGCTTAAAATTTCGTCTTCGGCCTGCAAAAACATCGGATCCGAGGTATCGGTTAACAAACCATCTGCACGCACCCCGCCAGATACCGTCATCAATCCCAAAACAACAAACAATGCAAAAAACTTGCGCATTACTTCCTCGACAAACTTTCAAAACATACCGCCCCCAGAATCCTGGGGGCAAATACAATGTTCAAACATTAAAACTGGAACATAACCTGCAAACCAACCCTTGTTTCCGCATAATTATCCAATTCAGCCGTACCAACATTGGTCAATTCGTTATAATTTGGAAAAGCAGTATCTTCTGTCATATACCAAACATCTTTTTCCTTGCCGTCGGCACTGTCAAAGAACGCGGCCTTGGCATACAGATTCAACGCGAACCAATCATTTGGCTGCCAACCAATTGCCCCTTTAATGGAACCTTGATTATGCCAATCATAATTACCCAAAACGGCTTCTACATTCAATGTCCAATCTTCGTTCAATACACTAAACACACCCAACCCTGCTTCAAAGAATGTCGCACTGTCCGCATTGGTCTGATATGGAATATACATCAATTGGTAAAAACCATTCTCGTCTGTACCTTCGACTGCATTACCGTATGAATTCCCATCCAGATCCAGGTACCAACCGCGCGCCAAACCATAGATTGTTGATCTGGACACCTTGTATCCGCCCTTTACTTCAATCGTAAAATTATTTGAAATATCTTTTTGATGCTGGAAATATGCGGACGCCATTGCAATCCATTCTGCATCATCAACAAACCGCCACTGTCCACCAATTCCAAATATATTCAACCCATTATCATCAAACTTATCATCTGGCGAATTATCATCCCATTCGAATTTATATTCATTCATATCATATTGCAGCATCCCCATAATAGCAATGGTATCTGTAATACCATAACTGAAATCTTCTTTGATTGTAAATCCGGACATTTCCCAATTTCCACCCATTGGCACCGCCCCTGCCTCATAAAAATTGATATCAAAATCATATGAATTTGTCGCATATGACAAATCAGTATGAGAACCAAACATACCCTTACCTGGCTGATAGAACGGATGTGCCAAGAAATATTTACGACGCGCATTTTTTGCGATCCGAGAATAATCCGCCCCTTCATATTGATCATACATCATATCATGATTGCGCGCCCCAGTATAAGACACATCTTCATCATCATAAGACCTGGTCACTGTACGCGTCTGATATCTTTCATAACTTACATTCCCTGGTACATCCCCACTGGATTTCACATTAACTTCCCACTCTGATGCTGCATTTGCGTTAACCGCCCCCAATGCTACCAACAAACCCGCAAAAACTGATAAATATTTTTTCATAATAACAACTCCTTTTGCTGTAAAGTATAACACAATCCCCCCGCAAATAAAAGAACAAATATTCTTTTATAATATATGCCTTTTATTATTAACATCAGGCGCAGACACAATCCCTTCTTGCTCCATCCGCTCCATAAACCCTGCGGCCTTGTTATAGCCGATTTGTAAACGACGCTGAATATATGAAATTGTTGGCTTTTTATCGCGAATAACACATTCTTTGGCACGTTCATACAAATCTGTATCTTTGTCACCACCGCCCCCAGCGCCTGGAATAGCCCCCGGCACACCAGGAACATCACCGCCGCCTTCACCTTCGGCATCAGTCACACCTTCGACATATTCTGGTGCACCCTGTGAACGCAAGAAATCTCCAATTCTGGTCAGTTCATTATCATCAATAAACGCGCCATGGATACGCACAGGAACACGCCCCGCCTCGCTAAACAACATATCACCACAGGCCAACAGTTGTTCTGCCCCGCCCTCGCCCAGACAGGTCACACTGTCGATACGACTGCGTGCCTGGAACGATACACGTGTTGGGAAATTCGCCTTGATAACACCGGTAATTGTTGTTGCGTCTGGTCGCTGGGTCGCCATTACCAAATGTATACCTGCCGCACGTGCCTTTTGTGCGATGCGTTGCACACAGGCTTCTACTTCTTTGCGTGCCAAACTCATCAAATCCGCCACCTCGTCAATAACTATGACGATATATGGAATATCAGACAAATCAATTTCCTGTGTTTCAAACAGCAATTCGCCTGTTTCTGGATCTGTTCCAACAGCAACCTGCTTGGTTAACTTTTCACCCGCACTACGTTTTTGCGCTGCGATTTCGTTATAACTTTCTATATTACGGGCATTAAGTGCCTGCATCTGTTTATATCTTTCTTCCATCTCGCGCACGGCCCATTTCAGTGCGTTCACAGCCGCCGCTGGATCTAATTTTACAATCGGCGTAATCAAGTGTGGAATATCATCCCAGAACCCAAAATCCACCCCCTTGGGGTCAATAATCATCAATTTACATTTATCCGGTGTAAAATGATAAACAATAGATGTAATAATCGATTGCACAAACACAGACTTACCCGACCCAGTACGTCCAGCAATCAACATATGCGGCATTTTTGCTAAATCAAAATACATTGGATTGCCACCAATATTCACCCCCAGCGCCAATGGGATTTTATACTTGGTTTCGATAAAAGTATCCGCCTCCATCAAACTGCGATATCTCACAGTCTGACGCGTCACATTAACCATTTCAACCCCGATAAAACTCGTACTGGGGATGTGTGCGATACGAATATTTTCAGTCGCCATTGCACGTGTCATATCCTTGACAGTTTTAGTAATATCTGCAATACGCATACCTGTATCAGGTTCAAATTCATACAGTGTTACAATTGGTCCCGGCTTAATCCCCATCACTTTGCCGAAAACCCCGTATTCTGCAAAGTGCGTTTCCATATTTCGTGCATTTTGTTTTAATTCTGGTGTCACAGTACACTTACCAAAATTAGACCGTTCCAGCAATTTCGGATCTGGTAACTGATATACATTCGTCCCCCGCACCCGTCTGGGCACAGCCCCCGATGCAACCGCCACAGCCTTTTTCTGCACACGACGGGCCAGGAACCCACGATTTTCCTGTTCTGTCTCTTCTTCCTCGTCTTCTGTTTCTTCTTCCTCATCATCTGCCGACGCATCCTCATCTTCGTCATACTCTTCCTGGAGCGGTGGCGCAGTCAAATGGAATGCAGCACCAACTGCACGAATTGTGCGCACAGCCACACGCCAGCCACCCTGCAAATGCGCCCATCTAATATGCAACAAACTGCCCCCCATCCAGAAAAATCCCAGCATACACAGCACACCCACAACCACTGTAAAACCACCCAACAAAGCGCCCAAATCATACGCCACAATCGCACCAAACATCCCCCCAAAAGCATTCGACACAGAAATCATCCCAAATGCAGCCGCCCCCAAACACACCGCAATAAACCCACGCAGGAAATTATATTCTGGCGCCACCTCGCCCCGCAAAGCAATCATGCGCATAAACCCCCACCGCGCCACACACATAAAAACAAACACCCCCGGCACAGCACCAACCGCATACCGTACAAACCCAACCACATACCCCATAACAGATTGCGTTCCGAACGTCCCACTGGCACCAACCCCTGATAAATAAGGATTATAAAACAACATCGCAAATATGGCCCACACACCACATACAAAAACCAACGCCCCAATAATACGCGCCAACAAAGCCCTTAACATTCCCGAAATACTGTCGGGCAAAAATTTATTTGATTTCTTTCCTGCCATAGCAAACATATTCTATCACAAATTAAACAAAAAAACAGGCGATAAATTTTATCGCCTGCTCTTTTTTCTTAACGCGTCTTTGAATCCTTTTTTACCCCATAGCGTTCTGGACTGACAAACGGGAAATAAAAATCCTTTAATATATTTGTTGAATTTTCATATTTCATCCGTTTGCGCGCATTCAACAGAATCTTTTGCGCTTCGGCGCGTTCCAAATCGAACTGACTGTGTAATTTCCCCATATTCCACAGCACCTTTGAATAAATCAAATATACGCTGCTATACGACGCATCGGCCAGGCCCAGCCGTTCCAGTCCATCCTTTGCACGCACAGCATGATCCACATACTTAAACGGATTCCGGGCAACTGTCTGAACCTCTGCGATTGCGTCAATAATGCGTTTTTGTTCCACCACATCCTTGGCGCGTTGCTTTCGTCTTTCTAAAAACAACAAAACATCACTAAAAAATTCCTGTAAAGTTGCATCATAGTCAGTCATTTTAATTCCTTTGTTTAACAACAATAAATTATACCACCCCAAAGCCGTTTCGCCAAATCCAAACATTTCGCGCCACGCACACAAACATATATAGACAAAACAACATAAATGTCAATATTTTAACATAAAAAAGTTGAAAATTCATATAAATAGGTATAACCTATACCAGAAAAACTAACAAATATGGGGCAAACAGATGAAAATTCGCAACATTGCAATTATTGCGCACGTTGACCACGGCAAAACAACATTGGTCGACAACATGCTGAAACAGGCGGGAACTTTCCGTGAAAACGAACGCGTTGACGACCGCGTCATGGACAGTGGCGACATCGAACGCGAACGTGGTATTACTATTTCCGCTAAACCTACATCAATTCAGTGGGGCGAATACAAAATCAATATCGTTGATACACCGGGACACGCAGACTTTGGTGGCGAAGTTGAACGCATTTTGTCCATGGTTGACGGCGTGGTTTTGTTGGTCGACAGTGCCGAAGGTCCCCTGCCCCAGACCAAGTTTGTATTATCCAAGGCATTAAAACTGGGACTTCGCCCAATTGTTTGTATTAACAAGGTTGACCGCGCTGACGCCCGCCCAGACGAAGTATTGTCTGAAACATTCGATTTGTTTGATAAACTGGGCGCAACGGATTCACAACTGGATTTCCCATATCTATATTCTGTGGGGCGTGATGGCTGGGCTGTGCGTGATTTGAACGACGAACGCAAGGATTTAACCCCATTATTCCAGTTAATTGTTGACCACGTCCCGGCCCCTGACTGTAATGGCGCACGTTGCCAATTGGACGCACCATTTACAATGTTGGCAACCACATTAGAAGCCGACCCATATGTTGGTCGTATTTTAACCGGTAAAATTGAATCCGGCACCGTGCGCGTTGGCCAATCGGTCAAGGCAATTAATCGCGATGGCGCATTTATCGAAAACGCAAAAATCACAAAAATCATTGAACATCGTGGCATTGAAAAAATTTCACGCGAAACCGCATCTGCCGGCGACATTGTTGTCGTGGCAGGTTTTTCCAAGGCCACAGTAGCAGACACCCTGTGTGATTTATCGGTTAACGAACCAATCCCGGCCATGCCAATTGATCCACCAACCCTGACGATGACGTTCTTTGTAAACACATCACCATTGGCGGGCAAAAGTGGCAAAAAATTAACATCCCGCATGATTGGCGAACGCCTGTTCAAAGAAGCTGAAACAAACATCGCCCTGCGTGTTGAACAAAGCGAAAACAACGAAGCGTTCGAAGTTTCTGGTCGTGGCGAATTACAATTGGGAATTTTGATTGAAACAATGCGCCGCGAAGGTTTTGAACTGTCTGTATCACGTCCACGCGTTGTAATGCAGACAGACGAAAATGGCAATAAACTGGAACCAATCGAAGATGTTGTTATCGACGTAGATGACGAATTTTCTGGTGTTGTTATTGAAAAAATGACCAAGCGCAAGGCAACAATATCCGAAATGAAGGCAAGCGGTGCCGGCAAAACACGCATTGTATTTTCAGCCCCATCACGTGGCTTGATTGGATACCTGTCTGAATTTCGTACCGACACACGTGGCACAGGAATCATGAATCGTGTATTCGATAAATATGATTTTTATCGTGGCTCAATCCAGCATTATCGCCCGGGTGTTCTGGTATCTATGGAAAAAGGCAGCGCCGCAACATATGCATTATTTAATCTGCAGCCACGTGGCACATTGTTTATCGACCCCCAGACCGAGGTTTATTCCGGTATGATTATCGGCGAACACAGCAAAGAAAACGACCTGGAGGTAAACCCAGTCAAGGGCAAAGAATTAACAAACATGCGTTCGGTCACAGCGGATGAAAAGTTATTCCTGGCCCCACCGCGCCGCATTTCATTAGAAGAAGCCCTGTCCTATATCCTGGACGATGAATTGGTCGAGGTTACCCCCACCACCATCCGTCTGCGCAAAAAAGAATTAGACAGCAACACGCGCAAAAAATTAAAAAAACATATCGAAGAATAAAAAACTAACACTCCATTTGGGGTGTTATTTTTTGTGATCAAGCGATTAGTTGCAAAACACTATAAAAACTAGTACATTATACAATATGAAACCAAAAAGATTATTCTTATTTGCTGGCTATAACGCATCAGGCATTATTGATGATGCGCTGATACATTACCTAAAATCATTATCCAAGTTTGGCGACACAATACTGATTATGGATTCTGACTGTTCTGAATCAGAATTAAAAAAAGTCCGGAAATACACCGTATACAGTTCCGCAATTCGACATGGCGAATATGATTTTGGTTCGTATAAACGTGCCTATATTTGGGCAACAAAAAACCTTGATTTATCGGACTATGACTACATTTATATGGTAAACGATTCTGTCTATGGCCCACTGTATGATTTGGCGCCATATTTTTTAAAAATGGAATCCAGCCTCTGCTCTGCATTTGGCCTGGTTAAAAATCCACATCGCGAACATCCGCATATCCAGTCTTGGTTTATCGGCCTGCGCCGTTCTGTATTTTTAACAAGCTGGTACGACGATTTTATGCGTCGCATCACCAAACAACCCCACAAAGGCAAAATCACCCGCCTATACGAACAAGGTCTATCAAAATTAATTCTGACCCACAATTTAACTTGGTGTTGTTTACAAACTGTCCGCAACCGTGGCGTGTACAACAAAATCAAAAAACTCTATCGTACAAAAATGCCCTTTATGAAAAAGGTCGCATTTAATCGCCACCACGGCGCACTGGGGCAACAAATATTATATGTACTAAATCACGTACCATCCGCCACCAAAGACGCAATTCTAACATCTGCCCGTATGCAATATGGTACCGACTATGTCAACTGGTTGCTAACAAACAATCCATTTAAAACATTTGCGCGACACATAAGACACGCAACCCATAAACTTTTTATCAAAGGAATCCAAAAGACATGACAAAACGAATTGCTGCAATAACAATGGCCAGAAACGACGTATTCTTTTTATCTCGTTGGATTAAATATTATGGCGATGAAATTGGTTATGAAAACTTGTACATCTATCTGGACGGTACAGACCAAGCCGTCCCGGAAAATGCGGGGGCGGCCCACATCACAAAATTACCCCACACAGATATGTCACGTGCTGCAGGCGACAAATACCGCATAAACCTGATGTCTGATTTAGCGGAAAAATTATTCCAAGACGGATACGACATTGTCATTGGTTGCGATGCGGATGAATTTTTAATTGTTGACTCTGCACTGGGCATACCATTATCAGAATATCTATCTAATAAAAAAATTAATACGACCCTTTCTGGTCTGGGATTAGATGTTGGCCAACACATGAAACTTGAAAAAACACTGGATACAACAAAACCATTTTTACTCCAGCGCGCATACGCCCTGTTATCCACGCGTTATACCAAGCCTGTGGTAATCAACCGTCCTGTCCGCTGGGGCAGCGGCTTTCACAGCATAAGCGGCCACAATTTCCATATTGACCCAAATTTATATCTGTTGCACTTTGGCGCGGTTGACATGGACATGCTGGTGACCAAGGCCGCATCCCGTGGCGCCGATTGGGTAAATCATTTAAAACGTCGTGGCAACGGCACGATAAACGATGTCACGAATCGTCCAGCGCACGGCGAACGGTGGCTAAAAATCGCCCGCGTTATGCAACGCATATTCCGCCCAATTTACGCATGGGACAAACCCGGCATGTTGGGGATAAAACGTATCGTAAAAATACCAAAACGCTTTCAAAAATCAGGAATCTAGGACATGAAAAACGAAAAAATCGATATTGTTTATCTGTGGGTTGATGACAGCGACAAAAACTGGCGCGCCCAAAAGGACAAATGGCTGGAAATCATCAAGGGTAAACGCCCAGTCTATCGCGACGCCGCAATCGAGGCCCGCTGGCGCGACAACGGCGAATTCTTGTACTCGTTACGCAGTGTCGATAAATTTGCCTCATGGGTAAATCACATTTATATCATCACTGGATTTAATCAAGTTCCCAAATGGTTAAACACTAAACATCCCAAGATAACAATTGTCCCGCACGAACAAATCATGCCACATGATGCTTTACCAACATTTAATGCAACTGCGATTGAAATGTGTATTCCGAATATTCCAGGATTATCCGAACGCTTTTTATTGATGAATGATGACACGTTTTTTAACCGCCCCTTAACCCCCGACTTTTTTTATGATTCCCATGGTCGCGCCCGTGTTTTATTCAGCAACCACACACACCGCAGTAAAAATATTGGCGAATGGATGGGACGCGTAGATGAATACACCCAGACATTAATTTTATCTGCCAAATTCATCAACAGAATTTTTGGCAAATCCGTATATAAATATCGTCCATCACATGGCATTGATCCATATTTGAAATCCAGTTGGATTGAATGTCGCAATCACCCACTTATCACGGGATTTATTGACATGCAAATCCGCAATAAATTTCGCACAAATAACGAAGTTCAACGTTGGATGTTCAACCTGTACGACCTGATTAACAACCGCGCGGTCTTTATCCACTCGCGCGCACACAAACATACGCGTCATAAATTTATAAACATGATATACAACACGATATTTGCCCCATGGATAAAAAATTCACCGGTTGTATGTACGGACACATCGCGCGCCCGTTCTGCCCTGATACGTTCGCCAATATTTTGCATAAACGATTCGCGTGATACAGACGAAACAATCCTGCGCAACAATGCAAAATTCATGGCGGAACGCTTTCCCGAAAAATCCCAGTTCGAGAAATAACACACCCAGATAAATAAAAGTTTATCTTACAAAACACGTTAAGTGTTTTGTCATCCCGTGGCTCTTGTCTCGGCGCAGCGAAGCGCAGACGGATGACCCCGGAACCCAGGTCATGAAATCCTTATTAATAAAATTTTTGTAAAAAAATTTTGTCATTCCGGGGCTTGACCCCGGAACCCAGGTCATGAAATCTTTATTATTTGTGCGCACTCTGCGCGCATTACCTGCCCCCCGTGTGTGGGGCGGGCGGAATTCCCGACAATTTATTGGCGTTGGAATTCCGGGGTGGGGGATTTTTTAGTGGTTAGTGTTGGAATCCCACTGCGCCAAGGCTTCGTGGGACAAGTGCTTTAATTGCGCTTTGCTCATTGCTCTTTGCACTCTGCGCGCATTACCTGCCCCCATCGGGCCCCGAAAAATTCAGATGAATTTTTTGGGTGACTTTGTGGGGCGGGCGGAATTCCCGACAATTTATTGGCGTTGGAATTCCGGGGTGGGGGGTGTTAGTTATATCAAGGCACAAAATTAAAAAAAAACACCACGCACAGAAATTTTTTCCTTTTCAACGCCAAAACCATTTGCATGATTTTCGCAAATATGATATCATTTAAAACGTACAACAAAACAAGGAAGGGAAAACATGAAAAAAATCTTGGGAATTTCACTGTGCGCACTGTTTGCTGTTTCTACAGCAAACGCAAATATCGCAGCACAGAGTTATGTGGATGGTATTAACACCAATCTTAGTGGGTTGATCTCAGCAAACACAACCGCAATCAATGGCCTTACAAATAGTGTCAACGATCATAATACGAGAATCACTAACAATTTAAACGCAATCACAGTAAACGCAGCCGACATCGCTGACCTTGATGGGAGAGTCACTACAAATGCAGAAGGCATCGCTGAAAATACAAGCGATATCTCTGCCCTTACAAATAGTGTCAACGATCATAATACGAGAATCACTAACAATTTAAACGCAATCACAGTAAACGCAGCCGACATCGCTGACCTTGATGGGAGAGTCACTACAAATGCAGAAGGCATCGCTGACATTAATGACGGTATAGCAGGCATGAACTTTACCGGAATAACAGGCCAATATGTCACGGGTGTATCACAGTCAGGCGGTCAATTATCTGCAACGGGTGCAAACTTTGCTGATACGGTTACGGCAGGCGGCGCAATCGCCCCAAAATCCAGTGCTGTTGCAACTTATGTAACCGAACAGGTAAACGGCATTAATAGTTCTGTGGGCGCTCTAGAAGGGAGAGTCGCTGCAAATGAAGAGAACATCGCTGAGATTGATGCTGAAATAACAGACATGACATTGCCCCAAACAGGAGAACATTATGTCAAGTTTGTAAAACAGGACGAGGGTCTTGTATCTGCAGGGACTGGAAGTTTTGAAGAAATACTTGATTCAGGAACTACAGACAATGCACCAACATCCAAGGCTGTTGCAAACTATGTAGCAGATAACGCGATACAAGGTGTGGCAACCGGCGGAACAAACGGTACAATCCTTGTAGATAATCAAGAAGTAGCCGTCAAGGGTCTGAAATCCTTTGCATATAAAGATAAAGTTGTAGCTGGTGATATCACTCCCGGTGCAATTACGAATACTGACGTCGCCGAACGTGCAGCGATCGCAAGCGACAAGATAGCGTTTGACGACACTCAACTTGCCGTATTTGGTTCTGGTATAAACAGCGGATTGGTTGCTCAAATCTCAACAAATGAAAGCGCTATACAATCCGTCAAAAATGTCGCCGATGCCAATAACGAGGCTCTTACCCCAGAAGGAGATTGTCTGACCAACACTGACGGATGTACTTTGGTCTATAAAAATGGTATTTATTCATGGGAAGCAATCAAAAGATAAATCTCTGTTGTTATGCAGGGGGGGCGATACGGGAAACCGTACCGCCCCTTTTCTTTCCCCCCACTAACCACTAAACATTAAAGCGCATTACCCTTTGCGCGCATAACCTGCCCCCGTCGGGCCCCGAAAAATTCAGATGAATTTTTTGGGTGACTTTGTGGGGCGGGACAGTTTTACTTGACCCGCCATGCGGGTCTTTAGTAAAACTTGGGTGGGGGGGGTAGTGGTTAGTGTAAGTGGCTAGTGGTTAGTGGTTAGTGTTGGAATATATTACCACTACCCCGTCGGCAAAGCCGACACCCCTTCGCCAGCAAAGGGGATTTACTTATATAAATAAAAGTTTAGTTAAGATATTAATTTTTAGAAATTAAGCACCATTACCTGCCCCCCGTGTGTGGGGCGGGACAGTTTTACTTGACCCGCCATGCGGGTCTTTAGTAAAACTTGGGTGGGGGCAAATATGACAAAACATTCAACACAAATTATTCGCGCAAAACAATTACGCAAAAATATGTCAGACGCAGAAAGCAAATTCTGGTATCGAATTAATCGCAATCAACTGGGTGTAAAATTTCGCCGTCAACAACCAATCGGCCCTTATATTGTTGATTTTGTCTGTCATTCTCTAAGACTCGCAATCGAACTTGATGGTGACCAACACTCGCAAAACATCGCATACGATAACACCAGAACAGAATACATAGAATCCCAGGGCTATAAACTAATCCGTATTCCCAATACATATTTGAGCCGCACAGGAATAGATGAAGTTGTTCATACTTTGCACAGGTGCATACAAGACAATCTGGATGTGCATAATTATTTTGTGCCTTGATATAACTAACAGCCCCCACCCCGGAATTCCAACGCCAATAAATTGTCGGGAATTCCGCCCGCCCCACAAAGTCACCCAAAAAATTCATCTGAATTTTTCGGGGCCCGATGGGGGCAGGTAATGGCGCTTAATTTCTAAAAATTAATATCTTAACTAAACTTTTATTTATATAAGTATTCATGTCTCATGTCTCAAAAAAATCATTGGCATTGAATGTCCACCGCCCTTGGCGGGGGATGGCGCACGCAGGTGCGTCAGGGGGTGGCTGAAAAAACTTTGTATTATTACAAGCCACCCCTCGTCATGCTGGCGCATGACACTCCCCGCCAAGGGCGGTGAGAATCAATGGAATTCGTTCCACTAAACTTTTATTTATATAAGCACCCTCCCCACCGGCATGCGCTGGTCCGCCCCCTCCAAGGGAGGGGAATTAACAATCCCCCAAACGGGGGATTGTTTTGATGCGACCGATACAAGGATTACTCACTTGTTGTTGATGATGTTTTACACGTTTCTAGTGTCAACGCATTTGTCAATGCATTGGCTTTAAAGTCTGTGCTACATATTTCTTCTTCTCCATCACCCCTCTTTGCAGTTGTAATAGCGGTCGCCATACTGTCGCTAAACACTGTTGTGTCCAGTGTCAACTTGTTATTAGTGTCATCCAAATCGAACAATCCTCCTTCTGCATACAGACTGCCAACAGTTGCACTCAACGTGTTGTAGTTGCCAGACAAGTCGGTGTAGTTGTTGGACAACTTGGTGAAGTCGCCGGACAAGTCGGTGTAATCAGCCTGGCGGGCCAACAGGGTTGCTGATTCGTCGTCTGTCAGGCTCAAGACCAGAGGTGTCTCACCATCCGCTTTATAAACAAGCGCATCACTTAACAACGGTGTTTTTTCACCGATGTTGGTAAGCAGGGCATTCTTTAACAACGGTGTTTTTTCATCGCCGATGTTGGTAAGCAGGGCATTCTTTAACAACACATCTGAGACATTCTCGCTAGTACCCGTTAACAACTTTACCAACAGTGATGTTTCACCCTCCTTGGCACCACCCAGGGCTTTCTCCAGATCGGACGGTGTGAGATAGCCTGCGCTAATTCTAGCTGTTGCTTCATCCGTCAGATCAGTACGCAGTTTCGTAATTGTATCAGAATCTGATAGCTTGGATTCTAATTCTTTATCCTTCACGACTGTGTTGCCCAAGTTTGTAAGCTCTGCCTTCGTAGCATAACCGGCCAGAGTAGACGTCTGGACAAACAACGGATCATCACCGTCCGTCAAGCCCTCAATCGTTGCCGCAAATTCGCCTTTGTTGAATTCATAAGAATCACCTGCTTCAGTCTCGGCAAACCAACCATCAATAGGTACTAACTTGCTCGTGTTCCTGTTCACCTGTTTTTCCAGGTCGGTAACCCTGCTAGGCAATCCTTGAAGTTCGTCGCTTAAACCCGCTAAAACACCTGTCTTAAAATCTGGATCATCTAGCAAGTCATCTGCAATCGTGTCACTAATATTTCCAAAGCGATCGTTCACGCTTTCTGTTGTTGCAAACAACGGTTTCTCGTCGACCGTCAAGCCCTCAATCGATTTGGCAAAGCCTTCATCGGCCCCGGTCTTCAACTTGAAGACGTCGTCTTCTTTCGTGAACCAAGTGTCGGTGCCGTCGCCAACAAGCCGATCGTAAAGACCATGCATGTTCGCAACATCTTCTACCCCAATGACAGACTCTTCAAAGTTTTCCTTGACAAACACCCATTCGTCATCTTCGTATTTAACCCATGGTTTGCCGCCTGCTCCATCAGGATCCCCTAAGGTCTTGCCAAAGTTTTCCAAAGCTGTTCTCATATCTTTCTTTGTAACATAGCCAGTCAGGTCTGTGCCGCCACCGAGCCCATCAACATATTCAAGGGTGGCGTAGGCTCCCAATTCTTGGTCTAGAATTTCTTTTGTAATAAATATGCCGGTTTCAATATCTTTGCCAGATAATGAGTCAAGTACTGTTTGCATAAATTCTGGATCGGCGACCAATTCTTTTGCCACTATGCCAAAGTCACCATCCATATAACCCTCGAGGATGGTAACCCTATTTTCCAGTTCTGTGGGGATAGAAATCAATTTTTTCACAGAGTCAATCCCTGTCGTAAGTTCGTCCGAGGTTGCATATTTTAATCGCGTCTTCAAATTGTCTGAATTGTCGACTATTTTGTTGACCAGATCGTCGATCTGCAGATATTTGTTATCTAGATCCGTTGTTGTGGTGTATTCTTCTTTAAGGCGTTTATCAATCGCCTCTTGCGTGACATAGGTATTCGCCAGGTCAGCGATTCTTGTATCTAAAGTTTCTGTTTTCACGAAATTAGAAGTGTCGATTTCGTCCGGCAAATCTTCTTCTTTGACATAGGCATCCAAAGCCGAAAGGTCTGCCTTGTTGGACAGCTCGGTGTCAAGTGCGCTGATTTCATCGTACAAAGTTTCTTTTGCTTCTGCGATTGAAGTGTTGGCGCTGCTAATCTCTTCTTCTATTGCCTTTAGCTGCTCCTGCGTGGCATATGATTCAAGGGCCGAGCTGGTAATATAACCACGGCCGTTCAGGGCTTCTGTGGTGACATAGTCGCCAAGATCGCCCTGCAGGGCTTCGTCATTGCTTGTTAAAGTCTTGATGCCGCTTTCATTGTCTGATACACGTTTTTCCAGTGTGGCGACCGTGCCAGTTGTGGCATAGCCAGTAAGTTTTTGGTCAAAACCTTTCTCTGATGTTTCGATGGCATCATCAACTTCTGTTTTGGTTGCGTAAGTCTTGCCGTTTACCCATGATTGGATGCTGGTTGCGCGTGCGCTTAGGTCGGCCGTTGTCGCATAGTTTGTTAATTTTGTGGCAATCGCTGAATTTACGTCGGTCATATCAATGGCATCGGCGGCGGCCTTTTTCAGTTCGGTAATGTCACCTTTGGCAGTCGTGAATTCGCCCTTTAATAAATCAAAATTTGTCTTGGACGCGTATAGATTGGACAGGTTATCCATGCGATCTTCCAGTTCGGCGGTATCGCTTGTAAGCTCGCCCATCTCGGTCCTGGTTGCAAATTTTTCGTCCACATATGTCTTGGTTGTAAATTTGTCATCCAAAGCGGATATCGATTGGGTCACTGTTTCTGCGTCAGCCTTGGCATTCAGTTGTGACTGAGTGACGTAATCTTTGGTGGCCAATGCCGTATCAATCAGGCTGCTGACCGTCGTTTCGGTAAGCGCACCCTGAACAGTCACGTCCAAAGCGGATATCGTCTGATTTGTCGTATTGATTTGTTCCTGTAATGCCGCGGTTTTGGTGGCGATTGAGGTGTTCGCGGTGTCTATTCGGGCATTTGTATCGGTGTTTTCAGCCTTGAGTTCATCGACAGCATCTTCAATCTCGCCCCGCACTGCGGCAATGTCAGTTTTATAGGCATAGCCCTTGTTCTTGACAGAATCGGCGGCGGCGGTTATGGCATTTTGTTGCGCCGCACTCGCATAGCCTTGGGCGTCCGTCTGGGTTGCATAGTCTTTCAGAGCTTTATTCAGGTCGGTTTCGCGGTCTTTTTCGATGTCTTCTTTTAGGGTGTTTAACTGTTCCGGTTTGACATAGCCCGCAAGTTTGTCGTCAAAATCTTTCTCTGATGCTTCGATGGCTTCATTAACTTGCGTTATGGTTGCGTAATTCTCGGCCACCTGTGCCATCGCCAGGGAGGCCGCATCATTAATGGCGGCCTGTTTGGCGGTTTGAATGTCTTGCGCAACCGTGTTGACCGAGATGTAATTCTTGTCCGCAACATCTTGGGCGGCGGCGGTGATAGCTTCTTGCTTGGCGGTGGCAATGCGAGAGGTCACGTCAGCCTGTTTGGCGTACAAACTTAGATCGGTGTTGCGAGCAGATGTGATTTCATCACGAAGGTCGCTGATTTCTTGGTCGAGTTTTGATACTGTGGCATAGCCGTTGCCGTTAACCGCGTTGATTGCACGTTTTACAGCATCTTCCTTGACACGGTTGAACTGGTCGTCAAGATCGGATTCTGTCACATATTTTTTGTCGGTAAGCGTATCGATTTCTTCGATTGCGTCGGCCAAGTCGTTCTGCAAATTCTTGATTTCAGTGTTTTTGTCTTCTACTATTTTTACTAGTTTTTCGATTTTATCAGTCAACGATTCCTGAACTTCTTCAAGCTCTTTGCGAACTTCTTCTATCGCAGCGTTCGTCGCATTGTTGGACGAGCCGCTGGTTGAGCCCCCAGACGAACTGCTGGACGAGCCACTGATACCAGTCTGGGTGCGATTTGGACGCATTTTGTTTATATCATAATAACTGGCAATCCCAAGGGAGGCCCGATTGGCGCTGCCGCTGTTGGCGGCAGATGTCGTCGCACGCGCACCAGTTGTTTGTCCCAATGGGGAGACCCCGGTACGGACAATCGAGCTGGCGGCGAATGTGTCACACGATAACAGCGCAATCAAGGTTATAACACTGGTTTTTTTAATGTTCATGAGTCCCCCCATATTAGTCTTTTATTCGTTTTTTATATTTCTTCGTTTTCTTTGTGTTTGTTATCTACACCCACTGAGAGCTGTGCTGATTATTGCAGCGTCTGTAGAACATGTGCCGCTTGTTTTTTGAAGCTCGGTTGCCAGTCCCGTTGCTATTTTGCCTGGCTGCACAGCTGTTGCAGCGGTTTGTTGGGCACTGATCGCTGTTGCGTATGCGGTGGCAGCCTGCGTACCGGCGGCAGCGGCACTGTTTTGCGCATTAGTAACATCTTTGGCCAATCCTTGAACCGTATCTGACAAATTGTCTATCTTGGTTGTTTGGGCCACAGCATTGGTTGCGAAACTATATGCCGTTTCCGCTTTATCCCTTGCCGCATACGCAATGGTGCTGGCATTGTTTACAAGGCTTTCGATTGTGCCGATTCCTTCTTGTGTGACATATTCGTAGCCTTCCAAGGCTTCCCGTGTTACATAGTTCAGCTCGATATCTTTAACCCTTACTGGTAATTCTTTAAGTTCTGCAATGTCGTTAAGTTCTTCAAGCCCTTCGAGAATTACATCGGCGATATTACCTGTGAATTCTTTGTCTGTACGCAACTGGTTGACTATGCTGGCCTGCATTCCGTCAATCGAGTTTTTCAGATTGCCAACCAGGGTCGAGGTTGCGTAATTGCCAAGCTTGTTAGCAAGGTTTTCGGTTGTGACAAACAACGGATCAAAGTTTTTGTCCGTGAGCTTGGTGATAGTGTCACGCAGATCTGTTGTCTTGGTATAGCCGTTTTCCAGTGTTTGTGTTTGGACAAACAATGGCTGCTTGGAGATGTTTTTCAAATCCTTGATCGCAGAAGCGAAATAATCATCCCTTAATACAAGCTGGCCATATGGGTTTGGTTTAAACAACGGGTTGCCAGTGTTGCCATATGTTATTTCTCCTAGCGTGGCAAGCAGTGATTCTTGTGTGACATAGCCTGTATCGCTGTTGCTTGTTCCTTTAAGTTCAGCCAACTGACTTGCCAGGTTGTTGAGCGCGGTTGCCGTGGTCGATGCCGGTGCAAACAAGCCCAATCTGGTGATGGTGGCGCCCAAGTCTGCCGTTGTGGTATAGTTGTCAAACTGTTTCAACTTATCCTCTAGCACGAGATTTGTGACAAAGTTTTCCTGAACCCATTTTTGGAAAGCTTTGATCGTCGAGGACAAATTCGTGTTTGTCGCATAATTTTCTTCAAGACGAGTATTAACACTGTCCAGCTCTTTAATAAGCCCTATAACCACTTTATTTAATGCATTATAATCTGACAACTTGGTATAGTTGCTTAGACTGCCATTTAACGAGACGTATGATGTTTCCATATTCCCCACACGACTTGCGACCCCGTTAATTTTTTCGTGAAGGGTATTCAAATCGCCCAGTTCTTGATTGATAGCGCTTATGCTTTCTATCACGGCGGTCAGCTGATTTGTAGTGGCATAAGAATTGCTAAGCTTTGTGCTCAAGGTGATTAAATTATTATTCAGTGCCTTAACAAGGGTTTCTAAATCGCTGAAATTTTTCTGTTTTGCAAAAGTATTCTGGTTGTCTTCAATAGTAGCCACCCTGCTTGCCAGGCTGTTCTGTCCCTGTTTCAACAACGACAAATCCTGTGCGCTTGCATAATCGGCAAAATGATTCTGGATTGTTTCAACACTGCTGTTCAGGCTGTTGATGGAATCCGTGACCGTTGCTATTTGGCGAGATGTAACATAATTGCCCATCCCTTCTTCTAATAAATTGAATGATTTTGTGAGTTCTTCTAGGTTGCTTGACAGTGTGTTTACAGTTTTTTGGCTGACATATTCATTAGAGAACAAGTTAATTGTTCTGGCAAAATCATTCGTTATTTTGTTCAAGTCTGTTTTGGTGGCATATTCGCCTTCACTTAGCGTTGCGGTAACAATGCCCTTGACCGTTTCTGTGTCAAGACCGTTTTTAATGGAAACATCAAGGTTGTTGACAGTTGTTTCTACGTTGCTAATCAGATTGCTAAGTTGGATTATATTTCTGTTGGTTGCGCTGCTAAGCGAGTCAACACTTTGAATCGTGGCATAATTTTGCTCGATTTGACTTAAGACATTTTGGTCGGCCGCATTCATTACATCGACAGTAACATACCCTAACTCTTTGACCTTGTTTACTGCACTTTGGGCAGCATTTGTAACAGTCTGCTCGTAAATTGTCTTCAGGTCTTTGGAAAGCATATAACCCTTGTCTGCGACATTTTTGACAGCCGTATCAACCGCGCTTTTCGTCGCATTTTGTACGACCTGAAGCATTGTTTCTGTCTTGGTATATGATTTTAAATCTGCGGCACGAGTGGCGTTCACCGAGTTTATCGCATTAGAGACCGCTGTTTCGACATATTTGTTTGTGGCGTACCCCGCCCGATCCACACTTGATAAAGCCTGGGTGACGGCGTCATTGATGGCAACCGCGTTGGCCGACAGGATAGCATTCTCGAGCCCGCTTTGTTGCACAAAGCCACGTTTGGCTATATTTTCATCTATGTTTTTGATCGTATCAGTCAGCTCATCCTTGGTGGCGTACATTTCAAGCGCGGCAAGACGATCGCCGGAAATTGATGCCCGGGCCCGGCTAATCTCGTTTGTAACATATGACTTTGTTGGATAGTCTGACATTTCTGTTCTGACGGCATTGGTCGCATGCTCTACGGCATATTCTGCAATTTCGTTCGCCCGGCCGTTAAGTTCCGTCGCTGTGACATAGCCCTGGCCGGTAAAGTCATCGATTTTTCTGGTCGCGTCTGCTAAATCGTCTTCTAAATCCTTGATTTCTTGGTTCTTTGCCTCGACCACATCTGTTAAATCTTCTATAAGTTTTTCAAGCCTTTCCTGGGATTCTTTAAGTTCTTCTAATTCGTTTTCAAGTTCGTCAAGACCTTCGCATGTTGTGTTATTGGTTGAGCCGCTGCTTGAGCTGCTGCTTGAGCTGCTGCTTGAGCTGCCACTTGAGCCAGATGAGCTGCTGGTGCTGGACTGGGTGCGATTTGGACGCAATTTGCCAATATCTGAATATCCGCCGATACCAAGGGACGCACGACTTTTGTTGCTGGTCGGTGTTGTTACTTTGGCGCCACTCTGAGCCAGCGGTGTAACCCCCGCGCGAACAATAGAACTGGCCGCGAACGAATCGTACGACAACAACGCAATCAGCGTTATAACACTAGTTTTCTTAAGGTTCATGAGTCCCCCCATATCGTTTCCATTGTATTCTTATGTTGTATTAGTACAACATTTGGGGACATTAAGGCAACTGTTTTTATTGAAAACATGTATGATTTTTTTCAGATAAATATCGTCGCGTTCGTGCTGGAAAGATAAAACCCATACATAAAAACAATTTCGTCAATCGTGCATTTTCTGCTTTTTTGTCTTGGGGGTTTGTGATATAATAAATAGTATGAAAAAGATTATTTTGCCCTTGGCGGGTGTGATGGTGGTACTGGCGGGTTGTCAGTCGTCGTCGGGTCGGTTTGAAGAAGATTCTAGTGTCATGACATCTTGTGTTGGCGACAAGTGTTCGGTTGTAAGTTATACTTCACCGAATGGGAATGATTTGGTTTTGGAAACTTCTAAACATGTGATTGAAATTCAGGCCCAGCAGGATGTTCCGTATTCTTATTATGTCTGGACAGGTGGCAAGGATACTTCGGAAGATCCTGACTTGATTGTAAAAGACGGCCAGGCGATGGTCTTGGTAGAAGAATAAAATAAAAAAACCCCAAAAAATTGGGGATTTTTTATTCTGGTGGGTTAGGTAGGACTTGAACCCACGACCAAAGCGTTATGAGCGCTCCGCTCTAACCACTGAGCTACTAACCCACGGGGGCTATTATATATAAATTCTAATAATATGCAAGGCATTTTTTAATGGATTTTTGTTTTTGTCGGGGACAGCTTGTCACCGGTGTCGCAAGCGCCCAATAGATTGCGAAAGACACCTTGCATTTAATAATAAATTAATTATAATAGTTCCTGTTGCACCCGTGGCTTAATTGGATAGAGCATCGCCCTCCGAAGGCGGGGATTGCGCGTTCGAATCGCGCCGGGTGCGCCAGTTTTTGTTGATTTGTTTGATTGGCACCCTGCCCCCCGATAAATCTGCAATGCGTCCATATCTTTTTCATCGATTAATTTAACCCTACTGTGCGACGCCCACAGAGAATGGAACACAGATGTCGTAATTCAAAATCCAGATCAGTTAAGAAAACACACAACCACCAAGTTTCACAAATTAACTAACTTGCTGTTAAACCACAAGCAAATAAGAATCCCAAAAACATGATATATACACGTCTGTTGAAAGGCTGGCCCATTTATGCACGGCTCTTGTCGTTTAATTTACCGTTTGCAACAAAAGCCCAAATTTGATATACTTTAATATTATGGTGGATACCGTGGTTTTTTTGGTGGAAATTTTACCATTCCTTGCCAATGTGTGGCTGTTGTATCCTGGGGGTTAAATGAGACGGGAGCTGTTATTATTTATCATATTGATGATGCCATTTATGGCATGTGCAGATATTGCCTCTACTCAATATGTTGATAATGTGTCTGCAACCAAAGTAGATACTGCAGATTCAGCTAATCAAACACTGGCAGGCACATACACAGTATCAGGCAGCATGACTGTGTCTGGCACAATTATCGTCCCAACACCGCCATTACCATCTGCCGACTAGGGGGAAATGCCAAATAATGAAACAATTTTTTATTACTTTGGGCGGGATATTGTTTTTATTTGGCGCGCATTCTGCGCAAATGGTGAATGTCGAGTATATTCACAATGCAATTCAACAAAAGTGGGATATTACAATCCCATATAATTCAGAATTAACTAACCCCCAAGTTGTCGCAAACATGAAATATTTACTTACCGCAATTGATGTCGCAAATCAAAAAAATGGGGTCACGTCAAATTATGGCAACAGCGAATTTGCGACGCTGGTCGCAGCCGATACAGTTGCGACCGATACCGCAATAGACACTTTGATTAAACAATCGGCTGGTGGCGAAGAAGGCGAAGATGAAGAAGATTATGATGATAACGCAAAATATAAATTTAGTATTACACATAATTTTAATACATATTCTGACGGATATACAATCGCATCAAATCCGGATAAGATTTTTCGTATTTCTGCCGCAGGGACTTTTAATATCGATTGGGGGGATGGGACCGAAGAAGTCATAGAAAAAAATGATACAAATGACACTTGGTATGGGCACGCATATCCGTCAAATGGCACATATACAATTCAATTGGGGGGCAAAGCCACAGATTATTCAGACGAAGAACATGTTGCCGCAATCAGCTTTGCGGGCGCATCTATTGATGATTATTTTGCAGAATCTAATTTCTTTGCCACGAAAATGTCCGGATGCTTGGGGTGCATTTTTTCTACGTTGGACGACGGGACACAACCAAGATTTGTTTCGACGTTTGCGAATGCGGACACTGCTAGCGAACCGCTGGCTTTGCCATCAAATTTATTTCGCGGAATTTCTGGCGCCCCAGCTTCATATATGTTCGAATACACCTTTTCTGCATCATACATAGAAGAAATACCAGAAAAACTATTTAGTGGCATTTCGGGCGAACCCGCCGAAGGGGTTTTTAACGGAACGTTTTCATTAACTCAGATACATTCGATCCCAGCCGGTTTGTTTGCGGGGATAAAAGGGGCGCCGGCCCCACATATGTTTGACAGTACATTTATGGACTGTAGCAAATTAACCGCAATTCCAGAGGGTTTGTTTTCAGGAATTGATGGCCCCCCGGCAAAAAGTATGTTCGTGGGAACATTCGCATATTGCTATAATTTAACAGGCATTCCAGACAAACTGTTCGCTAATATATCGGGGGACGAGCAATATATGATGTTTGGACACACTTTCGCATATTGCAGCAATTTGACCAGTGCATCTGCATCTACAAATGCCGGACTCTTATACAAAATATGGCCAAACGCCACATCAAATGCGGTTGTGGGTATGTACAGTGGCTGTGATGGTTTAAGCGATTATGCGAATATACCAAATGCATGGAAATAAGGGGCGTTTGATTTTTGTGGCGGAGTATGATGTTACCACGATAGCCCACATACAAATTCCAACAAAACTATAAACAAACAATTCTGTCTATGTTGATATTTTTAGCAAATATCGTATCATGCGATACCAATAGAATCGCACCACGATATTGATTCAGCGCTTCTTCTAATATTGATATGCTTTTGATATCCAAATTGTTTGTTGGTTCATCCAGAATCAGTAAATCTGGTTGGTGGGGGGCACCTAATATCGTTGCCAATGTTGCCTTTAGTAATTCGCCACCCGATAATTGTCCCGCTTTCTTTTTGGATGCATCACCACGAAAACCAAAGTTTGCTGCGATTGCATGTGCATCATGTTTTAACACACCAGATATTGACATAATGTTTTCAACAACCGTCTTGTCGCAATCCAGCAGCGATAAATCCTGATCCAAATACACTATGCGACCAAAGGTTTTTATATCGCCCGACTGCGGATATAATTTGCCACAAATTATTTTTAAAAGGGTTGATTTTCCTGCTCCATTTTTTCCTGTCAGCCTAACACGTGTTGCACCATACATAGAAAAATCAAAATTGCTAAAAATTTGACTGTCTGTATATGCGAAATACAACGAAGAAATTTTTATCAACTCTTTGCTGTAAAAGGCCTTGGACGGTAATGGAATCTTTATCTTATCATCACGCATTTGACCAGATAACATTTGCCGTTGCTGAATTTGGTCATTTAATTTTTTTTGAATTATTGCGCGACGCTTTGATTCTGTTTCTTGACTTTTACCTTTTAGCGCATTTGCTTCAATTCTTGATCCTGATGCCTTATTCTTTTTGTCCTTAGCCTGTTTTGCAACATGGTGTTGGCGTGTATTTTGTGCAACCACCAACGTACCAGTTAAACGTGATATCTCTTTGGTACAGTCGGTATATTTTGACTCTAGGTTGCGTTGTTCGGACTGTTTTTGCGCAACATAAAAATCATAATTACCACCATAGACACGAATTTTACCGTTTGAAATTTCTGCTATCTTGTCCATATGCTGCAATAATTCACGGTCGTGCGACACAACCACAACACCAAACGGATATGTCGTTAAAGCATCAAAAAAATGCGCCTTGGCATCTGCGTCCAGATTGTTTGTCGGTTCATCCAACAGCAAAATTTCCGCATTGCTATCAAACGCCCGCGCCAACAAATAACTTTGACGTTCGCCACCGCTTTTTTTATCAATCGAATTGAATTGATTTACCATATAAACATCTGCATTACGCACAACATGACCGGAATCGGGTGCGATGTCACCATTTAGCAAACGCAACAATGTCGTCTTGCCCGAGCCATTGTCACCGACAATGGCAATTTTATCCGTATTATTAAATACGATTGACACACCGTCCAGTAAATTACTGTCCGTGTCATAGCCGAAAAAGACATTAGAAATTGATATAAATCCCATAACAAAAACCCTTTAATATCGCAGTTGAACACCGTGCATTTTTATGCACCACATTTTGAAAAATACGATATTATCTACTCATTGGTTTTTGTCCTTATACTTGTTTGTATATACCTACTGTAGCATATCCATCATAAAAATCAACAAATTTACATCGTTGCACATACTGGAAACTTCGTGGTGGGAAAGCGGCGGAACCCTCCCCGTTTTTATAAATAAAAACACCCCTCCGATGGAGGGGAATATTTCTGGCGGAGATGAAGGGATTGTCTGATTCCCATTTGCGCCACATTGGCGCAAATGGGCCCCTTTCGCTACGTAAGATTCAAACTTCGCCAAATGGCTCGTTTTCATCAACTGACGCCCCGAACCCGGCAATCGCAGATTGCGAACGCTTCGTCCACACTGCGACACCATCAGGAATAAAAAACACCCCATGCGGGGTATTTTTTATTCCTGGCGGAGTATGATTTTATCACGACCAACCACATACAAATTCCAACTTTTACAGGGAATTTACAGGGATTTTTTGGTATAATATTTATATTATCTGGGAAAAATCTTGACTTTCTGGGAATTATCTGGTAAAATCTGGTAAAAATATTAAAAGGATTTAGTATGCCTAATAATAGAGATATTGTTATCACCCCTGAAATGCTGAACGGCATTGCCGAGATTGATGCATTTAATGGTGCGTGGACTGGCGGGGCGGTAAAACTGTCCGCGGATGATCTGCGTGTTATGCGTCGTGTTGCAACAATTGAATCTGTTGGGTCATCTAATCGTATAGAAGGCAACCGTATGACAGATACTGAAATTGAAGCATTATTTGCCAATATCAATCGTCAGTCATTTGCCACCAGAGACGAGCAGGAAGTTGCAGGATATTCAGATGTAATCAATACCATATTTGAAAACTATGCGTCTATACCGCTTAGCGAGAATTACATTAAGCAGTTGCATAAAATATTATTGAATTACTCTGACAAAGACACCCGCCATCGTGGCGAATATAAAAAAGACAGCAACCGTGTCGCTGCATTTGACGCAAACGGTAATGAAATCGGTTCTATATTCGAAACCGCTACACCATTTGATACGCCACGCCTGATGAGTGAAACAGTAAAATGGACCAATGATGCATTGGCCGACAAATTCTTTCACCCTATTATTGCCATTGGTGTATTTGTGATACATTTTCTGTCCATCCATCCATTTACCGATGGTAATGGGCGTTTGTCGCGCGCATTGACTGTTATGCTGATGCTGAAAAGTGGATATACATATATGCCATATGCATCTATGGAGTCTATTATAGAAGCGACCAAGGACGCATACTATCGTGCATTACGTGGCACGCAAAAAACCATCTGGGGCGACAAGATCGACTATGAACCATGGCTGACTTTCTTTGTTCGTGCATTGGTTGCACAAAAACGCCAGCTGGAAGACAAAATCGCAAAGGCACGTAGCGCAAGTGCTGCAAAACTGTCTGCAACACAGAACCAGATTTTGGAACTGTTTCATAAAGCACCAGAATTGACCATGCCACAGATTGTATCTGCGATGGATAAAAATCCAGAAACCATTCGCAAGGCGGTACAAGCGTTGGTTAAACGTGGACACATATCAAAACAAGGCACGACACGTGGCGTGTTTTACACTTTGCACTAATAACCCATAGCCCGTTGCAAAAACAGCGGGTTAAATTTTGTTTTCAATATACTTGAAAAATGTAATGAAAGTAATGAGTGGCGGAGTATGATTTTATTACGAACCATCGCATACAAATTCCAATTTTACAGGGAATTTACAGGGATTTTTGTAATACATATAAAATTATTAAGGATAGCGACATCGACACATTTTATATTGTCCAACCTGTTGCTTCCTGCAACAAGTGCTTAATTGTGGGAGTAAAACAACAATATTGTTGACAATGTGCGGTTTAGTGCTAATATATCAGTATATAATCCAACAAAAAAATAAAAAACATGCTGTTACGTAATAATTTATTTAATTTTGATAGACCACAAAATTTTGATACAATGCCTGTATCAAAGCTCATGAAGGGGCTTGTGTTCGATTTTGATGACATGTATATTCCATTTTTTACACCGATTGGTACCTCTATGCTAAATAATGTAGAAAAGGTTTTTAGAACCAATTTAGAACAAGTCGATTCATATGAAATACAAATACCATTGATTATGAACAACGCTTCTTTGCAAACAGGACAAAAAGTAGGTTCATTGTTCGAAAGAAAAATTATGCGGCTATCTGGCAAAATGTCTGAATACCATCTTATGACGTCTCCGGAAATGGTGTTTATTAATCTTTTTGCCAAAAATGGCATCGATTCGAATTCCATGCCTATAAAATATCATTATATATCTAATATTTTTCGTGATATGCCGGATCCTAAGCACATATTACGAACAAAACAAATACGCATAATTGGCGGGGTGTCTTTTGATAAAAACGCACAAACACGCCAATTAACCGAAAATCAACTGACAGAAGCATTACGCAAATCTTTGGTAGATTTTAAAATCCCTTTCCATACAGAACGTTTCGCTAATGGTGCATCAAGTGAATTTTTTTATCTAAACTCCAAGGAAAATGAAACTTATATGATTCCAAGTCTTGATCCAAACAATAGAACAAAATCTATCAGTCTTGGTATGATTTACGATTATAGTGCAGAATGTCCAAACGATTTTGTACACATAGACCCTCTTACAAAGCTTGCTTCTAAAACATTTGTTACCTCATATGCTTTTGGACTTCAGAGAGTATTGTATGTTATTATGGATCATTATAGAGACAACAAAGGCTTTAATTTACCTGCTAATATTCGCCCCTACGATGTTGTTTTTATTTCAAGCAAAGAAAATATGGAACTTGTCAAAAAAATGACATCTGACTTATCCAATGCGGGCATAACGACATGCATTGACAATATATTTGGTCGGGCACATACAAAGCGTATGGACAATGCGGACTATATCGGCGCCGGCATAAAAACCGTTATACGAAATGATACTTTATCTGCTTTTGACAGATCAGGAAATTTGCACATCAAAACATCCGACCCCCAAGAGGTCATAAATACAATTATTGGAACGATAAAACAACAGAGAATAAAATGAATGTCCCCGAAAGACTTTCAAAATATATAGTCAGCATAGAACCATATAAAGCGGCATGGCATGATATGGAACTTGGCTTTGTAGATATACGTAAATTATTAACTCTATCTGATGAGCAACTTGAAGTTATTGAAAAACACGGGCTATTTAAAGACAACAAAAAAAGAACTTGCAGATATATAACAAACAGATCCACACCGCTTACCGTGGACGAGGTTATTGCATTGGTAACAGGCAATTTTATAGAACACAAGAATAAACGCCACAACAGAAATACAAATTATGAGATTAATTGGAAAGTTGTTTATGAGCGTAGACTGTTAGAGGATTTTTCGGTACCTGCACTACCTGTCGTATCTCTTGACAAAGTGCAGCACCTGCCCCCATATCACAAACATTTTCCAATTCACTTGATTCAACGTTTATCAGAAATGCCAAGCGTACAGTATAACAATATCTTTGAGAGAAAACTTATTTGGAATCCATACCTAAACACCGAAAGATTTGGACATGACTGGGTAAAAAACAAAGAATTTGTTCATAATCCCCAAAAAATAAACATTCATAAAAGTTGCTTTGGTTACAACAAAGAAACAAAACGTACAGAACGCTTCATGGAATCTGCTTTGGGATACGATTTTTGGAATCAGGTTTTTTGGTTAGCACGCTTATCTCCTGAGAAATGGCGTAAAATAGAACGATACAACTTATTAATGTTTTCTGCTTATGATATGTCTTGTTATATGAATCTAGATGACAAAACACTAGAAAAACTTGTGCGCAAGGCCATGTTCAGACACGTTCACTATGCTTTTTCTCGAAACGTTTGGAACGTTACTTTAAGACTGGATATTCTGGACGATTTAGCCATCAGAAAATATGGGAAACTGTTTGAAGATATACAGCACTATAAAAAAGCCCACGAATTAAAACAGCAAGCCATGCACATATCGTTAGGATGGGGCAACAATTCTGAAGAACACGTAAAAAATGAATTGGCACCAAACATGATACCAAAATCCAAATGTATAGAAATACTATCAAAGTATGGTATTAATTGGACGGAAACCATATCTGAACTATCATTAAAAAAACAGTATTGGAAAGTTAGCGCAAAACTTCACCCAGATAAAGCAAAGCCATCAAATGCAACAGAACAAGAAGCAAAATTCAAAGAGCTGACCTTGGCTGTTAACACACTAAGAAAATACATGTCTATGAACAACACTAAAAAAAGATAAAAGCCCAACTCATTTCAAACAACTGTTTCTATGTACAAATCCTGATGTGTCGTTCTTTCTGGATGCCACATTATACATTTTATAAGCCCATCATTTGACGACACAGCTTCAATCGCTCCCTCATATACCGCATCTATTTTTAGCCCCTCGCCCAATTTATCAACCGCATAACCATGATATGAATTTACTATCAATTCCAAATTATTTATCTTTATGAAATGATTAACCCTGACATGACCATCAACCTTTTTGAGTGTGCCACCAAAATACTCGTTTACCACTTGCATTCCCCGACATATCGCCAAGACCGGTATTTTATTTTTGATAGCATAATCCAACAAGGACTTTTCAAAAACATCTCTTAAATGATTACTATCGCTACTTTCTACTGAATTCAAACTATTTCCACCCGACAGAATTAACAATTCAAAGTCAAACTCCTGGGGTTGTTGCTTATATGATATTGGCATTATTCTGATACCATATCTAGCAGCAAAATCATACCAGGCAGAATCTAATGATTCTCTAATTTCGTTACGTTGTTCATCCTTGGTTATAATTTGAGTTATTATAGCTGTTTTCATGTTATTACCCTTAACGTCTTGTTTAATGCGTCTATTTCTATTGTGTTTGCATTAGATATAGAACTGAATTTCTTTGCACCAACACCTATAGCCGCAGGCAAACCTAACTCTGAACATCGTATAACCATATGAGAGTTAGCGCCACCAAACATAGTTACAAGCCCTGCTATGCCACGTGAGAACAAAAAATCATATCCTGGGTCTGCAGAATCTATCACCGCAATTTTTCCTTCACAATCACCGAACCGTCCATCTTTTTGCTTAACCACACTCGCCAAGATTCTTTTTTGTGTTACAAAGTTTGGAACACTATCTAAAACATTAAAGTGATAAACATCCGATGCCTGCAATATTAATTCAGGCAGTTTGATTGTTCGCGTATATTCATAGTTCTTTTTAGATAACTCTATTTCTTCTACAACATCCTCATTATTTAATATTGTATTTATATCCACATGCGAAATATCTTCTTTTGAAAGCCCTAAACATGATGCATATTGCGCTATATAATCCAATATACAACTAAGATATTTTGTAAATGTCAACTTGGCTATTTCCCGTGCTGAAATAGATTGTTTTATAAAGCCTATCAAATAATCAGCAGATACATCAAACCCCATTTTCTTAAGTCTTGAATCAATTTTATGTAATTGCTTTTTATTGAATATAAATTCTTTTTGTGTACTGATTATATCAGGAATCTTATGAAAATAGTCACTAAAACAATCACTATACTTCCTGGACGTAATTTCATATGTGCTTGGACGCAAATGTCCCCATTTAGCCAAAAAATCCTTTCTATCCAAACGCAACAAATCATTACGCATATTATGTATTGGAAGTGAAATTGAAGCCATAAATTCAAGAAGCTCTTTTTCTGATATTATTTTGATATCTACAAGCGAACGCAACATTTTTGTAGCAACAAAAGCAGATCTTGCAATCCCCGCAAAAGGCAATGTCCCATATTCTTTTATAGAATCCAAACAATCTTTTAGGTTTTTAGAAGCATTAAATTTTTGATCTAATAGTTCTATTTTTTTTAAATCTTGATAAAAAAAACCATCTGGCTTAATAATATCATTTGTTAACTTAATAAGAGAGTCTTTTAGTTCTGAAGTCTCATTTTTGGTAAAACCTAGATCTAACAACTCATAATCCAAATTAAAATGAGCACAAGAAAAGACAATATCAAATTCTAATTTGTCATGAAGATATGGATGCTTATATAATTTATCAAGATAATAATCTAATAACTTATCTGCTGTTTCTTTTTTTAATTTTGCAGGAATAAAAGATTCTAAATCCGTTTTTATATCAATATACGGAATACCTGCAAAAGATTTCATCAGATGAGTATTGCGCATATCACGATAACCATAAATATATCTTTGTGTACCCCATACATTATCTGTAATCAAATACATATACAAAGACATCGCCAACATTCGGGGGCGCATCCCTAACATTTCAACAGGATTCCAATCAGACATCATACTGAAGGGCCCCGTTATATCTTTATATATGTGCGACAGCATCGTTGATAAGTCTTTAGATTTTTGTTTAACAACTATAGGACGCACTTGTAGTATGATAACTTCATCATTTATATCAACAGCAAATTCAATATCCAATTTATCATTAAAGCATATTTTTTCTATTTCTTTTGTGGCAGATAATAGTTTCGCCAAGAGCCCACCAACAATTTTATGCTTTTTATAAACTATAGTTGTTTTGTGTTCATTTAACCTTCCTGATGTTATCACTGAGGTATCATTACCTGTAGTGTAATTTACTGTATAGTATGGTGCCATAGTGTCAATATCACAAGTAAAAACAACCCCCGAATATTTTGTATTTTTCAGCATAGGCTGAACTAAGACCTCATCTTTCTTGCCAATATCGACATAAGAATTTATAACGGATTCTATCGCTTTTTTTAATTCACAAGCATTTGGTTTTACATTTAATATTGATTCATAGCGTCCAGCATTAGAACCATTAATACAATCTTCTGAAAAAGATGATGAACGTACAATCAAATCACACGAAAATTGATTCAATATATCACTTATTATTTTATCTGGTGATTTTTTATACTCTATTACATTAAAGTATTTTAATGGCAAAATACTAGACTTAGACAGAATATTTCTTAGTCTTTCCAAGGTTTGTGCTTTTGTACCAAATACAAAACCGTTCATTTATGCCCTTTTTGCAATCCAACATCTAGAAGTATATTTTACATCAAATTCTTTTGGTAGTTCCTCTCTAAATTTATTGCATATGACATGAAAAACATCTGAATTATTTTCCCAATATTTATTTTTAACACTTTTCCAAGCATTGATATAGGATTCTAATGTTTGTTTGAACTCAAAATCCATTTCAATATAAACAATATCCTTGAACATACAAGATTGTTCTATTACAGCACGTTGATCTTCACGCCTTACACCACGAGTATAACTAGGTATTACAGAACATATAATTTCTTCAGCCTTTGTCTGAATTTTGTCATTTAAATTACGATGATTCCACATACAGCAAAAGTATCCCCCTGGCTTAAGCACTCTGTGCGCTTCTTTTAGAGCTTCGTGCCTATCCAACACATTGAAACTGCTTCCGAAAGTCACCAAGTCAACAGACGAGCTCGCTAAACCTGTTTTTGTTCCTGTCGCTTTGACCCATTTGACATTATTAACAGATTCTGTACGTTCCAAACCTATATCCATCATATTTTTATTTGGCTCAATCGCTATGATATTCGCCCCTTTGCATTGCGCCAGCAACAAGGTTAAATTGCCTGTACCTGCACCTATATCAGCAATAATGTCACTATCTTTTATGGACATATAGTCCATTATCATTTCTATTAGCTTGACGGGGTAATTTGGTCTATATTTATAAAACTCCGCTTGGGTTGAATAATCCCAGTTTTTATCATATGTCATACTTGTCCTTTATAGATTGAAATATTTTTGCTGCATGTTCTGTTTGTTTATTGTCAATGTCGTTAAATATAACCAAGTCAGGATTCTTTGGCAAAACATATTCTTGGGTCACACCGACAATTTCTGCATTTTTCTTATAAATACCACGTAAATCCCTTGATTTTACGATTTCATAATCTGTGTTCACCAACACTTCAAAACATTTTTTATTTTGTTTTTTATTAAATTCATGTATTTCTGAAAACATTGAAATAGTTGAACAAACAACATTTATACCTTGTTGTGTAAGCATCGCACATATTCTAGCAATACGAAAAGCGTTCTCTAATCTATCTGTTAGAGTATATCCAAGTCCTGGGAACAGATTTCTTATCATATCTCCATCGACATGAACCACGCTCATTTTATTTTTACGCATTTCCCCACACAAGGCTTCTGCAATTGAAGTCTTGCCAACCCCAGAAAAACCAGTTATCCAAACCAAAATACCTGACATCAAAAATACCTTGATATACGTATTTATTATATATACAATATGGTCAAATGCAAGAAAGAAACACAGAGCATCTCAAAGTAATTGTGTTGGCAGCTGGCTCTGGCAGCCGTCTGCGACCATTGACAGATAATGCACCAAAATGCATGGTGGATATAAATGGCGTAAAGATTATAGATCATATTTTGTCCACAATTAACGATGCAAATATAAAACAAATCAAAATTATTGGTGGATATAAGTTTGACGTTCTAAGAAAATATCTTAACACTTATAATGTTGAGTTGGTAGAGAACCAAAAATACGCAACAACTAACATGGTCGCATCTCTTTTTGGTGCGCTTTACAATGAAGATTTAACATACGATCTTATCATATCATATTCTGACATAATCTATAATGCTCAGGTTTTGAATCTACTTGTATCAAGTAAATACGACATATCTGTTGTTATTGACAAGGATTGGGAACAACTATGGAAACTGCGGATGAACAACCCTTTGGACGATGCAGAAACACTGAAAATATCGCCGGATAATAACATCATAGAAATTGGTAAAAAAGCCAAGACTTTTGATGATATTGAGGGACAATATATAGGACTTATCAAAATATCTTCAAAAATATTACCTTGTGTGTATGAATATTATAACAAAATGGATAAAAACAAATTATATGATGGTAAAACCTTTGACAACATGTTTATGACCAGCTTTTTACAAGAACTAATAAATGCAGGCTTTGAAATCAAACCCGTATACATAAATCGCGGTTGGTTAGAAGTTGATAGCACCGAAGATCTGGATAAATATAAAAAAGACGGCAAATATAATTTAGTGGAATTTAAGCCATGAAAAAAGATGCAGATATTGAACTAGCGACTGCAAATATTTCCAATCTGAGGAAAGAAGATGTTATTTTAGCCAGCTACCCTGGCAGTGGCAGCTCTCTTTTAGGGGGAATTCTTATAGAATTAGGTATAGATTATATTGAAGGATATCAAGAAAAAATAAATTCCGATCAAATGGCCACAGATACCGTAAATCCTATGTGGCGTTCTCATTGGCCTCAGTTAGCGACGAAATACGATAAAAAAATGATTGGGCTACGCACTTTTAAAACGCATTTTTACCCTATTAGTTTTAAAGATTCTGCACCAACAAAATCTATCCTTCTTATCCGAGATGCGCGCGATGCCGTTATTTCATATTACAATTGGAGAAAAAATTTTTCTGATGAAACAGGAACATTATATGATTTTATTTCACGAGATGGGTATTATGGAAAAAAACCTTTTGACGATTGGGCGGAATATATAGATGCATGGGAACTCTGGGGACAAAATAACGATTTACTTATAGTACGGTATGAAGATTTAAAGTTCTATCCAGAAACAGCCATACAAAAAATTTTATTATTCTTAAATATTAAGCCAGACAGCCACAAGATTAGTTTAGCTATTAAAAACACCGCTTTAACTAAAATACAGGCTGAAGAAGCACAAACAATCAACGATACAACAAAACGAATTTTTCGAAAGGGACTTGTTGGCGAGTGGCGCAGCGTATTATCCGACAACATTTTCCCTTTTATAAAACAAAACACTTTACAAAAATTGTTTAAATTTGGATATGAGTTGAAGTATATTGACATAAAAAACCATAAAAACACATACATACTAACAAACGACCCAGAATACATTTTGCCGGAATCTGTGATTCTACGTACACCAGTTGACATTGCTTCTTTGGGTTCAATCCAGGGCTGCGTATACTTAAGCAGCGCCAATTTGGAACTAACACGGTGTGTTCAGCACATATGCGAAGTACGAGGGTTAAATCTTAGCCTGCTATAAGAGTCCAAACTTACAACATACTGCTTTAAATTCATTTGGATGAGCAAATTTGTTAGAATCTACTTCTGTTACACTCACTATTTCTATGCCGTATATTTCATTATTTGTAGCAAACTGGACTTCTTCTGCATATTTTTTATCGACACATTTCCCCTGATGACGTAACACTTTTAAATACTCTTCCTCTGTCAACTCTACAACATAAGCAATATTGACGGTCGGTGTAAGATCCATATCAAATTTTCTATAATCTATATATGTATCAAAAGACACAAACCTTTGTTTATTAAGAGAAATAATAACATCACCTTTATTGTCGCACACCTCTTCTTCAAACTCTCTAGCCATAGCATCACGAGGTTGCTCCAGTGTATTGATATCTATATTTACAAAACCACCCGGACAAACCAACTTACCGTAACGATTTTTCAAAAATATTATATTATCTTTAAAAAAACATATAGAGAACACAGAAACCGTTGTCGTATTA
>JAWPOG010000005.1:0-12484 GCA_033345155.1 Alphaproteobacteria bacterium
ACCAAACGGAGTGTGACGTCCACCTTCTTCTTTCTTCAACACGTAGATTGAAGCCTTGAAACCAGAGTGAGGAGTAATTGAACCCGGATGAGTAATTACCATACCACGTTTAATCTCAGTCTTATCAATACCACGGAGCAACAAACCAACGTTATCACCGGCTTCACCTTGATCCAACAATTTACGGAACATTTCAACACCAGTAACTGTTGTTTTCTGTGTAGGACGCAAACCAACGATTTCACATTCTTCACCAACTTTTATAACACCTGATTCAACACGACCTGTGACCACTGTACCACGGCCTGTAATGCTGAATACGTCTTCGATTGGCATCAAGAATGGTTTATCCACTGGACGTTCTGGCATTGGGATATATTCGTCACAAGCCTTCAACAAAGCATCAATAGCTTCTTTGCCCAAACCATCATTCTTACCTTCTACTGCTGAAACCGCAGAACCACGGATAATTGGAGCATTGTCACCGTCAAAGTCATTTGCAGACAACAATTCACGGATTTCCATTTCAACCAATTCCAACAATTCTGGATCATTTGCCAAGTCACATTTGTTCAAGAAAACAACGATTTTTGGAATACCAACCTGACGTGCCAACAAGATGTGTTCACGTGTCTGTGGCATTGGACCGTCTGTCGCAGCAACCACCAAAATCGCACCGTCCATCTGCGCCGCACCGGTAATCATGTTTTTAACATAGTCCGCGTGCCCTGGGCAGTCAACGTGAGCATAGTGACGATCTGCAGTTTCATATTCAACGTGTGCTGTGTTAATTGTAATACCACGCTGTTTTTCTTCCGGAGCATTGTCAATCTGATCAACACCCTTCTGTGCATCAGCACCAACACCATAATAGTGTACAATCGCAGCTGTCAATGTTGTTTTACCATGGTCAACGTGGCCAATTGTACCAATATTGACGTGTGGTTTGGTTCTTACATACTTTTCTTTTGCCATTAGTTTTCTCCTTAGGCTGCTTGTTAGTTTTTGTTAAAACTTCTTGTTATTATTTCGTCAGCTTCTTGATTACTTCGTCAGCGACGTTTGTTGGGACTTCGTCATAGTGCGACAATTCCATATATGGATTTGCACGACCCTGTGACAAAGAACGCAATGTCTTTACATACCCGAACAGGTTTGCCAGTGGAACAAATGCTGAAATCATCTGATTACCGAATTGTGTTTCGATACCATTGATTTGCCCACGACGACTGTTCAAGTCCCCAATGATGTCACCGACGTATTCTTCCGGTGTTGTCACCGCAAGCTTCATAATCGGTTCCAGCAATTTCGGCGCCGCCTTCTTCATCGCTTCGCGGAAGCATGCGCGTGCCGCAATTTCAAAGCACAATACATTAGAGTCAACTTCGTGATACTTACCATCTACCAATGTAGCCTTGAAATCCACTGTTGGATAGCCAATCAAGACACCTGTCTGCTGCGCTATCTTCAACCCCTTTTCCACACCTGGGATATATTCTTTTGGAATTGCCCCGCCAACAATCTTGTTTTCAAATTCATAACCCTGACCTGGTTCCAAAGGTTCAAATTCAATTTTAACCTGAGCATACTGCCCCGAACCCCCAGACTGTTTCTTGTGTGTATATTCTTCTGTGATCGGTTTGCGGAATGTTTCGCGATATGCGATACGTGGTTCGCCAACATTAACATCCACTTTAAATTCACGCAACAGTCGATCAACCAAAATTTCCAAGTGCAATTCACCAACACCAGACAAAATCGTCTGACCAGATTCTTCGTCAACCGATACACGGAACGACGGATCTTCTTTGGCCAACGCCTGTAAACCCAAAGACATTTTTTCAATATCCGCCTTGGTTTTTGGCTCAACAGCGATACTGATAACCGGCTCTGGAACATGAATAGATTCCAACAAGATTGGATTTGCCTCATCACACAGTGTATCACCTGTGATTGTTTCCTTCATACCTACCAATGTGATAATATCACCAGCAGACGCTTCTTTGATTTCTTCGCGATTGTTCGAATGCATCAACAACATACGACCAACACGTTCGCGTTTATCGCGATTAGAATTATAGATATAAGAACCCGACTGCAACTTACCAGAATAGATACGGATGAACATCAAATTACCCACAAATGGGTCATTGGCAACCTTAAACGCCAACGCACTGAATGGTTCTTTGGCATCTGGTTTACGAGCATCCTCTGTTTCGCCATCCATTTTTGTACCTGTAATTGCAGGAATATCCAATGGGCTTGGCAAATAGTCAACAACCGCATCCAACAATGGTTGCACACCCTTGTTCTTAAATGCAGTACCGCACAAAACTGGGTTAAAGTTCTGATTGATTGTACCTTTGCGGATTAATTTTTTAATGGTCGCAACATCTGGCACATTGCCTTCCATGTATGCTTCCATAATTTCATCATCCAGTGTTACGACTTCTTCAATCAGTTTTTCGCGTAATTCCTGGGCTTTTTCTTTTAAATCTTCTGGGATTTCTGTAACTTTTGGTTCTTTGCCCATATCATCTTCCCAAACGATTGCGCGCATTTCGATAACATCGACAACGCCACGGAAATCAGATTCAGCACCAATTGGGAAATTAACCACCAATGGATTTGCCCCCAAACGTTCACGAATCATATCAACACAGCGGAAGAAATTACCGCCGATACGATCCATTTTGTTAATAAAGCAAATACGAGGAACCGCATAACGATCCGCCTGACGCCACACTGTTTCTGTCTGAGGCTGTACGCCCGACACAGATTCAAATACGGCGACGGCACCGTCCAAGACGCGCAACGAACGTTCTACTTCCATAGTAAAGTCCACGTGCCCTGGGGTATCAATCAAATTGATACGATGATCGCGCCAAAAACATGTTGTCGCGGCCGATGTAATTGTAATACCACGTTCTTGTTCCTGTTCCATCCAATCCATGGTTGCGCCACCATCGTGCACTTCACCAATCTTGTATGTTTTTCCTGTATAGAACAAGATACGTTCAGATGTTGTTGTTTTACCCGCATCAATATGGGCCATAATGCCAATATTGCGGTACATATGTAAAGGTGCAGTTTTCCCGACTGACATTGTATCTTTCCTTTGCCTTTGTATCGATTACCAGCGGAAGTGAGCAAACGCCTTGTTCGCTTCTGCCATTTTATGTGTATCAACTTTCTTTTTGAATGCGCCACCCTGACCATTCAAAGCATCACGCATTTCGCCAAACAGTCTGTCATCCATGCTGCGTTCACCACGTTTACGTGCGAATCCGACCAACCAACGCAGCGCCAATGTCTGCTGACGAGCAGGTCTTACCTCAACCGGAACCTGGTATGTTGCACCACCCACGCGACGACCCTTAACTTCGACAGATGGCTTCAACGCATCTACCGCTTCCAAGAAAGCTGTCAGTTCATCACCGTCTTTGGCAATCTTTTTCAATTTATCCATTGCACCATAAACGATATTTTCAGCAACTTCTTTTTTGCCGTCCCACATAACTACATTTATACATTTTGCAACAACCAAATTACCATACTTTGAATCTGGCAAGATTTCACGTTTTGTTGCAGCTTTACGTCTTGACATATTTATTTTCCTTTTATCACTTCATCCGGGTTTGCCCCAGATTACTCACGCACTTTACATGCGTGTGGTTAACATTAATTATTTCTTTGTTTTGGCACCATACAAAGAACGCCCCTGTTTTCTGCTATCTACACCCTTGGTATCCAAGACACCACGAATGATATGATACTTCACACCGGGCAAGTCCTTTACACGACCACCACGGATCATAACAACACTGTGTTCCTGCAAGTTATGACCTTCGCCAGGAATATAAGCTGTCACTTCGCGGCCGTTTGCCAGTTTTACACGGGCAACCTTACGCTGCGCCGAGTTAGGTTTTTTCGGAGTTGTCGTATAAACGCGAGTGCAAACACCACGTTTCTGTGGATTTTCCATCATATCAGGCGCTGTGCTTTTCACCACGACTTTTTTACGAGGCTTCCGAATCAGTTGGTTTACTGTTGGCATTCAAAATCTCTTTCTTTTTTCTACCTATTTTACTCTGCACAAAAGCCGCCTATCAGACTTATTTCAACGACTTAGCCGGATTATAAATCTGTAATCTTAAGCGGTTTTTATGTATTCCTTGCTTTCCTTGTTTACACAGAAAGCGAACTTACTATAACACGCACCCCCAAATTGTCAAGAAAAATCTGGGACAAAACCACAAAAAACCTACTTGAAAAGCCCACAAAATCAGGAATTTAGAACAAACACTAAAATGACAAAAAACCAATCTGTACCACAAACATAAAAATCCGCCAATCGGCGGATAAAAATCTAAAAATCTACGCCAAAAACAATCCCTATCTCTGCGGGACTGCTTTCAAAACTGTGCACTAAATCTTTTTGCGCATAAACACCGACATACTTCGTCGCATCCAGATTATAATTCGCCCCAATTTTCAATCGCAACTGCTCGCCATCATAATAATCATCAAACAGGTCAAAATCGAACATCAATTCACCAACCCAGTTCCAACGATTATTAACAATATACTGGCCCTGAACACCAACTGTCATTGCCAACGCATCCGCATTTTTATAGTCCACATCATCGTTCAGATAATCCACCTGAACCACCCCAGCCACCGTCCAATTATCCGTCATACGCCCCACCTGGGCACCAACCGTCCAATTATACGCAATCGTCTGTAAATTTTCGCGCGTATCGTACATTTGTTTTACATCACCATAAACTTCGGCATGCAATTGATTTTCATGCCACAAATCCCAATCAAACCCAAAATCCAGATTATTCCAAGACCACTTTCCATACTGCGGATTATCCGACGAATCGTACGACCCCGATGTCGAAACACTAATTGAAAAGTCATCGGTTATACCATATTCAAAATCCTCAGACATAACAAAACGTTCAAATTTGGAATTAACTTCTAACGGCGTCCATACATTATAGAATCCACCCGCCAATGGCCCATCGAACGGGCCACCATTTATAACATTTGCGGCATGCCCTGCCCCAACTATGCCAAACATACCCAACAACACAAAAATCTTTTTCATATTCTCTCCCATCGCACTTTAATTCTACGAAATACAAAAAAGCATATAAACAGGAACGAATTCAAAAAAACACCCCCGAACCCGGGGGTGAATATTAACAGTTATATATTTGATTAGAAGTCAATTCCAAACACCATTCCAAATCCAAATCCATCAACCCATTCCCAGTCGCCTGTTGAATGTTCCATTTCGCCCATGACATAGGCACCAACAAATTTGGTTTCATCGATGTTATAATTACCACCAATTTTTCCAGTCCATTTGCCTGCATCTTCAAACTGGTCATCTAACATACCAGTATATTCAACCCCTGCAATCAGATTCCACTGTGCATCCAACAAGTATTGACCATCAACACCAATACTCAAAGAATGAATACCATCATCACCCCAGTTGAATGATTCGCGGTTCAAATAATCAAAGTCCACGTGACCAGCGACTGTCCAACCATCACCAACATAACCACCACGCATACCGATTGTCCATGTGTAATCCGTTTCACCTTTATCCAAGAATGGCTCATGATCACCCCAAACCGTATCTAAACTGTACACACCGTACACATCCGCCTTCCATGCACCCATATCCAACACGCGATAATTTGCACCAACAGCAAATTCATCCCATGACATGGCATCGAAACTTTCCTGTTCTGACAGCCCTGTTTTCACAACAACAGCCAAATCATTTGTAATCCCATATGCGAATTCTTCACCCAATTTCCAATCTTCTGTCGCTTCTGAATGGGAACCCAATGTTGTAACACTATAAAAACGACCTTCACCTGGGCGATATAATGGATTACCATCAATAATATTTGCCGCATATGCACCGCTATTTTCCAAATATACGTCACCATTCGCCGCGTATGCACCGCCGACTGCGAATACAGCCAACAAAGAAGTCAATGCTAATTTTTTCATTTTTATTCCTTTCGTTTTTGTTAACCAAGACCAGAACAATCTGTCTAGTTAATACAATTTTATCAGGCATAAAATCCCACTTGCAAGACCAAAGATTTTTGCAATCCACCAAAAAATATGATACTATACCGCGCATGCACGAATCGGATTTTAATCACATCAACAAATTCAAACGCCCGCACACCGTGCGTTTTATTAATTTTGTTATAATTTGTTATGTTTTTTAATAATTATCAAAAATAATTCAATGACGATTTTTTATAAAAATTTTTAAAATATTTTTTTTCGAAACCCGCACCCAGAAATTACAAGAACTATTACCAACCCGATTTAGACACGCCATCAGATTTTATTTTTGATTTTTTATCTTGCGCCAATTCGCATGATTTTTCTGATGTGTTTCATAGTCGCGCGAAAATTTGTGTCCACCCCGCCCGTCTGCAACAAAAAATAAATAATTTGTATTAGCAGGTTTTAACACCGCACGTATCGCGTTTTGTCCAACATTTGCAATTGGTGCGGGTGGCAACCCTTTGTTTCTGTATGTATTATACGGACTATCTATTTTCAGATGTCCGCGCAACAACGGCTGCCCCTGCATATCACCCAACCCATCTGTCATGGCATATACAACAGTCGGATCCGCCTGCAAGCGCATTCCCTGACGCAGGCGATTAAAATAAACACTGGCAACAATCGGCATTTCGCGCGCCTGTGGCGTTTCCTTTTGCACAATAGACGCCAAAGTTATAACCTCGTCCCAGGTTTTCAATGGCTTGGGCAAACGCCGATTTGTTTTTTCCCAAACATTTCGAACCTGCTCCATTTTTTTTCGCGCCAAATCTAAAACCGCCAAGCGATTCGTTCCCCGCGCCACCGTATATGTATCAGGGAAAATATCACCATCTTTCAAATTACACACCGGCGCAGTATTGCCAGCCTGACACTCAACATCACCCGTCAAGGCAGCCACTTGTAACAATAAATTCTTAATCTGTTTCACAGTCAGTCCCTCGGGAATAACGACAGTGGTCGATGCTACACGCCCATTTGCAAACATATCTGCAATTTTCCAAGAACTGGCCCCAACAGGAATATCATATTGCCCAATTTGAATTTTGCCACCATTTAATCGCACTGACATTTTAAACACTTGTTCCGAATCGATTAACTTTTGTTTCATCAATCGATTGGCCACACCCGACACAGTATCCCCAGACACAACATTAAAAACCACAGGTTGCTTTACAGACGTATAAACACCAAACACATAAACCCCAGCACACAGCGCAATCAGCACTGGCGCAACAATCATCTGAATAACAACCCCACGCGGAAAAAATCTTTTATATCTTGCCATATTTTCACTAATTACTCACACACCGCCCCACCTATAACGGCGAATAACATTTATTCTTACACAAAAACTGACAATATCAATGTATTTATTTTTCTTCACCAAATCCAATGGTATTCTTAATCGGATCAATAATAGATTCCTTGACCCCGTCCCTGGCGCTATCCAAAGTGCGAATTAACGCGCGCCGAATTTTACCACTGATTGTCATCGGCAAAGTTTCTACAAACTCAATAATACGCGGTGCTTTATAGTGCGCGGCACGCGACTTGGCATAATCTTGCAATTGTCGCACCAGCGCATCTGTCTGCTGGAAATACTTATTCAAAACAATCGAAGCCTTGACCGCCTGCCCCCGAACCACATCTGGCACCCCAGTAACAGCCACTTCCCGCACGGCCGGATGTTCCAACAAAACCGATTCGACTTCGAACGGGCTGACACGATAACCACTGGTCTTAATCAAATCATCATTTCGTCCCACGAACCAAAAATATCCATCCGCATCAAAATACGCCATATCACCTGTGTGATATATCCCGTCACGATATACTGCATTGGTCTGCTTTTCATTTTTATAATATCCCTGGAACAATCCAACAGGTTTTGAGCCTTCTATATCGACACAAATTTCACCAACGGTATTTGGTACACTTATCTTGCGTCCCCGTTCATCAATCAAGCACACATTCCATCCCGCCGCTGGCATACCCATGGCCCCTGGTTTTGGCTCAATCCATTCATTAGTAAAAATCATAACACTTGTTTCTGTTTGCCCAAACCCTTCGCGCAATTTCACACCGGTATTTTCCAAAAACCTTTCATAAACTTCGGGATTCAAAGCCTCGCCTGCGACATCGGCCTTTTTAAGTGACGACAAATCATATTTAGCCATATCCGCATGAATCATCATTTTATATGCGGTCGGTGGCGCACAGAACGAGGTAATTTTATATTCCGCAATCGCGGTTAACAAATCATGCGCGGTAAATATACGGCTAAAATCGAACACGAACACAGTCGCACCCGCCAACCATTGCCCATACATTTTACCCCATGAACATTTTGCCCATCCAGACTCTGACAAAGTAAAATGAATATCCCCATCTCTCAGGCGTTGCCAAAATACAGCAGTATTAATATGCCCCAATGGATATGCAAAATTATGCGCCACCATTTTCGGCATATCGGTTGTACCACTTGTAAAATACACAACCATAGTATCTGTATTTTCGTTTGGCACACGTTCCAAACTTTTGGAATATCTATCGCATGCGTTTTCGATTTCCATACAATCAATCAGTTGAATATTTTTATTTTCACCAATTGCATTTTTTATCTCGTCCACAATTACCCCATCATCAAACGCAATAACGGCCACCACCCCAGCAGTATCCAAACGATATTTAATATCTTTGGCCTTCAATTGATTGGTCGAAGGAATTGGAACAACCCCCAATTTATGCATAGCCATCATCAGAACCCAATATTCCCATCTGCGACGCATAAATAATAAAACTGTATCACCTTTTTTTAAGCCCCGCGCAATCAAAAAATTAGCCACTGAATTTGACATCTCGGACAACATTTTAAATGTAATAGATTTTTTTTCGCCTGCGTCATCCACCCACAAAACAGCAACCTTATCTGGATTTTCACTGGCAATTACATCAACCACATCGTATGCAAAATTAAAATTATCTGGAACGACAGGTGCTGCATTTGCATGATAATCATCATAATTATTAAAATCAGCCTGTTTCAAAAATCGCTTAAAAAACATATTTTTCCTTTTTCTGCGCTAAACATAATATAGTGCCAGCCCCCAAAAAATCAAATAGAAAACATCCAAAAATTACATTGATTTTTACTCAAAAAGGTCGCATAATCGTCGCACAAACTTCGGAGTATAGCTCAGCCTGGTAGAGCGCTACGTTCGGGACGTAGAGGTCGTGGGTTCGAACCCCGCTACTCCGACCATAAAATTAAAATAGGCCCTGTGCCGGTTTTTATTTTATGCCTGGGGGTACGGGGGCGATACCCCACATTGTGAAACAATGTCGGTTCGACAATAAGTAAGCGAGAACAAGCAAATGCGAAGTTCGAGTGCTAACGCATGCCCCGCAGCCGGTGTATAACACCGCGCGAGGGAACCCCAAGACGAAGACCAGAAAATTAAAATAGGCCCTGTGCCGGTTTTTATTTTATGAATGGGGTACGGGGTCGATACCCCACATTGTGAAACAATGTCAGTTCGACAATAAGTAAGCGAGAACGAGCAAATGCGAAGTTCGAGTGCTAACGCATGCCCCGCAGCCGGTGTATAACACCGCGCGAGGGACCCCCGCTACTCCGACCAGAAATAAACAAACCGCCCATTCGGGCGGTATTATTTTTAACGACAATATATCATCAACGTTCTTTTGCTGCAGCCATATTCTTAATTCCTGACGGTATAGAACGTTCATCAAACACATCTAAAACCATCTGTAAATCTTCAGGATGAGCTTTTAAGTGACCTTCCATAATTTTTACAGCTATTTCAAACGAAACACTTTTTTCACCGTTTATTATTTGCTGAAAATACTTTGCATTTTGACCTGACATATGTGAAATAATTTTACCAATCATATCTTTATTGACAAATTCTTGCATCTTTATATCAACAAGATTATTCTGTTGCCACAAAATCAATAATTTTTTTATATCATTTATTTTATTTTTTTTATCTTCTGACGCACCATAAATCAAACTCGCTGCTGTAGTAATAATCATCACTAATCCAACATAAGCCCTTATACTCCTCAAATCCCCATTACTCAACGCAATATAAGATTCTTTCCGGAATAGATTAGCAAAATTATATGTTTCCAAAGTTGGATTCATAAAATATCTTGCAGTACCCAATGCCTTAGAACCTGTATTTTTTTCTGTTTTTTCTGCAGCTTCAGAATCACTTTCAGACAAAGCTAGCTCAAAAAAATTAATTCCCTTGTCGAAACCATACGCATCTTTTTCAGATTCCGCATGTCCAAACAACCATATTCCATGCATCATACCCAAAAATATAAGTTGCGTATAAACAAATTGCTTTAACCCCATTTTCAAATTTTGAACCTTATCACCAAATTTTTGATAAAATTCTTCAACAACACGATTAAATTCTTGCTCCTGACGTTCCTGTTCTTTTTTAGCATTCAGTCGATTTTCTGCTTCAAGGAAAACCTCACGTTCTTTGTTTGCTTTTTCCTCTGCCATACGCTTTGCTTGTTCTTGTTTTTTTATATCCTGCTCTGTAATCCCAGGAAACAATTTTTTATTTGCCATAATATAACTCCTTATAAAAAATAACCGCTCCAAGAAAAAAGCGGTCGGGGAGTTCAAAAATCATTTGTTCATTGATTCTGTGGCCTTTCAGGAATTCCTGTGTTTTATAACCAACAGCCCCCCGACATAGCGTCAGGGACGATAACGGTGCAAAAAGACACCGAAACATCATGCTTTAACGATGCTTTCGCACCGGAACAAATGGGCTTTTGACAACCCCGAACCCAATCTCTTGGATTCAGTACGAATTATATCATAGAAAAGACACAAAAAACAATAAAAAACCGCCCATTCGGGCGGTTTTTTTTATCTCTTTTATATTTTTTTCAGCACCAGCGCAGCATTTGTACCGCCAAATCCAAACGAGTTGCTTAATGCGACATCAACATTGCGTTTTTTTGCAACATGTGGTACCAAATCAAAATCGCCAACCGCATCTTCTGGATTATCCAGATTGATTGTTGGTGGCACAATTCCATCACGAATTGCCAATACACAAAAAATTGCCTCGACTGCACCGGCCGCCCCCAACAAATGTCCCGTCATAGATTTTGTTGATGACATACAAACATCGGTCCCGGCAAACAAATCTTGGACCGCCGCCAATTCACCAACATCACCCAACCCAGTTGATGTACCGTGCGCATTAACATAGTCCACATCCGATGGTTTCAATCCCGCATCCGCCAGCGCAGACATCATCGCACGTTTACCACCCTCGCCATTTGGGGCGGGTGCCGTAATATGATACGCATCAGCCGACATACCATAACCCGCAACCTCGGCATAAATTTTCGCGCCACGTGCAACCGCGTGTTCATATTCTTCCAGAACCAATACGCCCGCACCTTCGGCCATAATAAAACCATCACGATTTTTATCCCATGGACGTGATGCCGCCACTGGATTATCATTACGCGTACTTAACGCTTTCATTGCCGAAAAACCAGCCAACGCAATACGACTGACCGCACCTTCTGCACCACCACAAACCATAATATCTGCATCACCATATTGAATCATACGCGCCGCTTCGCCAATAGAATGCGCGCCGGTTGCACACGCCGTCACCACAGAAATATTTGGCCCCTGGAAACCATACCTGATTGAAATATTACCCGCCGCCATATTAATAATCCCCTTGGGGATAAAGAACGGACTGACGCGACGCGGTCCACCGGTATGCAATTCTATACAGTTATCATATATTGTATTAAAACCACCAATTCCACTGCCGACCGAAACACCAATACGTGTTTTATCACCGTCATACGTATCCAATCCTGCATCTTTGATGGCTTCATCCGCCGCCACAATGCCATATATTTCACATTTATCCAGCTTGCGCTGTTCGCGCGCATCCACCACTGCATCTGGATTATATTGACCGGGTTCTGTTCCAGATTCTGGAACACCTGCGATTTGCGATGCCAAATCTTCTACTTCAAAAGAATCAATTTTTTTTACCCCAGACTTTCCCGCCAGGATATTTTTCCACGCATACTCGAGCCCTGTTCCAACAGGCGACACAATACCCATACCGGTAATAACGACTCTTCTCATAACATATATTCCTTTTATATAACTGTCATACGCCCATATGATATACTGTTTCCCACGAAAAAGACAATAAAAAAATCCGCCGTGATTCCGGCGGACAAACTAACCAAACACAAAATTAGTTCTTTTTATGTTCGTCGATGTATTTTACAGCATCGCCAACTTTTTCCAATTTTGTTGCTGCATCATCTGGAATTGTGA
>JAWPOG010000016.1:0-33643 GCA_033345155.1 Alphaproteobacteria bacterium
TACTTTGCACAGGTGCATAAAAGACAATCTGGATGTGCATAATTATTTTGTGCCTCGATATAACTAACAGCCCCCACCCCGGAATTCCAACGCCAATAAATTGTCGGGAATTCCGCCCGCCCCACAAAGTCACCCAAAAAATTCATCTGAATTTTTCGGGGCCCGATGGGGGCAGGTAATGCGCGCAAAGAGCAATTAAAGCACTTGTCATCCCCGCGCAGGCGGGGATAGGGTCTAGGAAGTTAATTTGGCGCACGCTGTGCGCGGTTTAATGCCCTGTTCCCGCCTGCGCGGGAATGACAAAAAGAAAAAAACGGGAATGACAAGGGAAAAAAGTGGGAATGACAGGGGGGGGATAAAAAAATCCCCCGTGTGGGGGGATTTTTTGTTTGAAATGGAATTATTCCATCTGGGTAGAGATTGTGTCACCATATTTGCCAATCTCTTCCGCACCGATATAGCAATGAATTTTTGAACCAATATTGTCCATAAATTCTTTGATAGCGGCCTGTTCAGCCTGGGTGCGGGCCTGCTTTTGGATTTCATCCACGATATGGTATGACAATCCCGCAGTAGCAACCCCAGTTACCAATGTACCGACAAGAGCGCCACCAGATTTACCCCACCATTTTTTATCTTTGTCTGGGTCTATGTTCACCAGTGCGATACAGTTGTTTTTCAGTGCTGTCATCTGGTTATACAGGAGTGTGATTTTATCTGGCACATTTGCTCCTTCGGTTTTCGTCATTTCGGCGGATAACTCATACAGCGCTTTGCTGACTCCATTGGTGGGGTATTCACCTGCCTTATCGTTTTGTTCAACCAAACTAATTAACTTGCTGACGGGGGCGGCTATGGCCGCATAGTTATAAGAGCCTTCTGTTGGCGTAGTTGTTGCGGTTATATAAGCATTATAATATTTTTGGCAGTTTTCAACTGTTATTGCGACAGGATCTTGCCTTTTAACCTTGCTTAATCCGCTGAATACCGAGCCATCCTGGATACCCGCACCAAGATAGGCACCACCAACACCGCCACCCAAAAGTCCCGCGGCCATGGTCCAATATTTTGCGCCCTTGTACTGGGTGTCACCTTTTGCTGTGGCTGCTTTCTTGCCCACCTGATCGGCCATGTCTTCCAATGCTGATTTTGGAATCCATGAACCACATGTGAATGTGTCACCAGCGGCAAAATATCTGGTCGTCCAGTCGGCACCCGAACTCATTTCGTCCTGGATAGTTTTGTCGTCGGACTGTAATGTCACACGAACAGCACAGAAAGAACCATACAGGTCATTGCTGGACATGAACTCATTTGATTTTAGACCCTGGGACACATAACTAGCAGGAACCTTATTCGATTTCAATTTAGCCCACATATACACAGAACCCGAGCCTGCCTTGCCAACAACGCCACCGGCACTGTTCTCGGCCAGGCACATATTTTGTTGCTTGGTCAATTTGGCGTTGTACTTTGCCTGGGCCTCGATTTCCAAATCGTAAATCAGGTCTTTGAACAAAGAGCGCGCCGCCTGGGTCTGAACATAAGTGTCATAGCCGATTACAACCGGTTCGCTGTACACGCCGCTGTTTCCATCAGACGTGTCGCACACACCCTGGGCGCCACTGGCATTGGTGCACAGGGGATCGCCATTTTCGTCTGTCGCATATATTTCGCCTTCGCCAATAGATGATTTTGTAGAACCTGCATCAAGCCATCCAGAACGAACGTCGGATGCGCCACCCCATACGTTTTCGTTGGCGTTGTTCATATTATATTTAACTTCTTCGATTTTCAGGTGCTCGGCACATACATCAGCGTTTTTAACCGTATCAATACACAATCCCAACACGATTGTATAATCCAACACCCCACCGACCTTGTTCATAGAGTTGTCAAATGTAGCCTCGCCCGTATTGGTCAGGGATGAACGAATATCCGTACGGTTGCGATAGCAATTTACATAATCTGTGCCGCACATGGATTTTACACAACTGGTCGCAACAGACTTACAACGCTTTTTCATTTGGGCGATGGCCGCTGTGTTGTAACTGGTTGAAAGTTTTGCATTCAGTGATGCAACCGCACCAATTGGATCATTTTCTGAGCCATCTTCATATTCTGGGAACAATGTGTCAAATGCATCCGCCTGGATAAATGAATAGTTATATGTGCCAACAGAATTTGGATTCTTGGACGCATACAAGCAATTTGCATCGGTATTTACAATTGCCGCACATCCCGTTCTGATTTCAGGACGCGTTCCCTGGCCATTGATGCTGTTTTCGCCCGAATTGCTGAACACAAGGGAATAACATGCCGCACCAGAACCGCCCCCGCATGTACGCATCGCACACTGGCTGATGGTGTCAAGACACTTTTCCTTGGCACGTGCGTCAAATTTGTTTACCAAATCTGTAATCTTGGCACGCATGCCAGAATTCATACGAGCAGAATAAGCCTGGTCGAAAATGTCGGCCTGGTTATCTTCGTCTTGCAACTGGGATGCAGTGGGCATCGAGCCATTGCCAATAAATGTGGCATAGCAATATTTGTTCGAGCCAATCGTAGATTCACAAGAATTTTTGATGTATGCACGAATGTTTTGGTTACTGTAAACATCAGACGAGAACTGACCGACCGCCTCTGTAATAGGTGTGCCGTTGTTGATACTGTCAACAAGGGACTGAACCTCGACAGACGAATCGGCATAGCATTTATATGGATTTGCCCCGCAAGCATTCAAGATACATTGGTCAGCAACCTTGTAACAAGTGGACACAGAATTAACAGCCGCCAGGGCCGCCCCCTGGATAATCATTTCACCAATACGGCTGGACGCGGTTGGCACAGTGGACGAAGTCGCCGCAGCATTGCCAAATAATTCCAGTTTACCTTCGGCTGCACAACGCGCCAAGGTCGATTCGCAAAAGACCGCTTGTTTCTTGAACTCGGTATTAGTGGTGCATAATTCAAAGTCGGCACCACAAACAGTGTCTTTGTGTAAGCAGGACGAATACCGACGAACACAATTCGATGTGTCGTATTTATTGGAAATTGCCGCCGCAGAAATCATCTGTTCCAAAACACTGCCCGATGATGGGTATGTATAGGCCGTAATCTCGCCATAAGTGTTTTTGGTTGCCACATTCGACAAAGCAGACATATTAGACGTACCAAACAAGCTGTTCACACCGGACGCTGAACATTGCATCAGGGTTGATAGACACTCTGGCATTTGTGCATGAAACAAAATATTTGTCGTACATTCTTCGAAATTTGGACCACAGACGTCCGCACCCTTGATACAAGTGCTGTAGGCATCTATACATTCGGCATCTTGGAACAAAGAAGAAGATGTTGTTCCGCTTGATGTAGCGGAGTTAGCAACCCCTGTTATGTACGAGGTCACTGTCGGCATGCGACGCGCAGCATTCGCCCCAAGCGAAGCAGCAGTATTCATCACACTAAGACGCGAAGTAACCGCATGCGCCACAGGCATAATGCTGAATATCGCCAATAAACTTACCGTGTTTTTCAGTAAAGACATCCCCTGACTCCTAATTATTTTTTGTTAATTATAACATAATTTTTCAAAAGAGCCAAGGACAAAGAGCAAAAAACAATGATTTTTTGGATATTTTTCCACTACCCCGTCGCTGGCGAAGGGGATTTACATGGATTCCAGGATGTATTTCAATTCCATCATATCTTCTGGCAGACGGGTTTTGAAACGCATAGGCGCGCCAGTAGTTGGATGAGCAAATTCCAGTACCTGGGCATGCAACATTTGACCATCGTGCGTTTTCAAAAATTCCAGCAAATCTGCATCACGCACCGTTCCCAGGCGAGTTGCACCACGACCATAGACCGGATCACACAACACCGGAAAACCATGCGCAGATAAATGCAGACGTATCTGATGCGTGCGACCGGTCAATAATGTACAACGCATTTCGGAAATCTTGGCCCGAGACCAGGCGTTTATGACAGAAACCTCGGTATGTGAGGGTTTGCCCCCGGTTTTTACCATGGTCATTTTTTGACGATTGCGTGAAGAACGGGCAATATTGCCGGTAATGTCCGCAGATTCCCAATTTGGAATTCCCCATACAAATGCAATATATTTGCGGGTTAAATTATGCGCCGAGAAAACCTTGACCAATTCACGAAAAGCCGCATCTGATTTGGCGAATACCATGACGCCACTGGTGTCCTTGTCCAGACGATGAACAACACCAGGACGGGTTGCGCCACCCAATGCCGATAAATGCGTGTGCGCCAAAATATTTTGAACCAATGTACCCGTTTTATTCCCCGCAGACGGATACATCACAACACCGCGCGGCTTGTTAATGACGATAATATCGTCGTCTTCGAATAAAATATCTAATTCAAAATCAGATGAAATGTTGTCAGTCGCTGTGTCAGTTTTTATCGCCGGCATTTCCACCAGATAAACATCGCCTGGTCGTATTTTCTCGGAAAATTTGGGGCAACTGCCATCAGGACGACGAATATTAAATTTTTGGATTTCACTGCGGGAAAAATCCGGCATTTGGACAACCAAATACTTGTCCAGGCGCACCAATTCGTCTGTGTCCGATACTGTGAACTTGCTTATTTCGCTCATAATAAATCCTAGTTATAATCAACCCAATCAGGACCAACCGTACAATCAGATAAATCAATTGTCAAATCGCGACCACGATCAGACACAGGGCAAGTTAAAATTCCTGTGGTCGTTGCTTGGTCTGCATCACGGGTGGCGTTGCGATATGCAAACTTAACTTCCGTGGGCGCAGCAACACATGCTATTTGCAAATCTCTGTCCGTTTTGCCGTCTGGCCCAACCCAAATACGTACGCCATAGGCCAGACCATAACATGGGAAGCCATCAAGATAATACAAAACCAACCCACGGCCAACCAAATCCTTGTCTGATACAAATCTGCCTGTGTACTGATTCAAGGTCAAACCCGTCACAGCCTGCCAATCGGTGCTGGTGGAAAAAATGCTGACACTTGGTTGGGTTGCGTCCACAGCAATAGCAGGCATTGCAATCAATGCAAATAAAGCAAATATCATCCTTGTCATTTAGCACCCCCATGCGATGTTTGTATCTGAGATAAATGTGCCGATATTTTTTTTACACCCGCTGGCTGGGGCGCAAGAATATGACTGAAATGAACGGTCGCACCAGAATCCAGCAATGTAGCAGTTGGCATAAACTTTTGCTTAGCCAAAACTTGGCCCGCTTCGTCTGTGGACACAATGAATAAATCGGGCATACCATAAATCGAATCGGAAATGTTAGTTATAGAACCGTTAACAACAACATGTGTCGCGCCCGTGTCATCGGTCGTCGTTTCAAGATTCGTAATCTCGGCCACCAGGGGACCACGATTGGCATTGCGAGCCTGATGCTGAACAATAACTGCAACCGTAAATATTATCGCAGATAACAATGCGCATATAGACGCAAAAAATACCAGCCATGTGTTTTTACGAGGGGGTGTGGCGACAGACCAACTGTACCCGCATATAGCACACTTTACCGGTGTCGATGGTATATTATCGATGCTGTATTCTGTTTTGCAAAATTCACACTTTGTTTTCATGTTTTTACTTATACCATATTTTATTATAAATTCAACAGGCGATATTTCGCAGAAACACGTTTTTGAATTTCTGATATCGCATTCATAAAATCTGATACAGTCGCGTTCTTGTTCGCGGATACCGCGCCAAATACCTGGCCTGAAATTGTTGACAAGTCACCTTCGTAATATGTCGCCAAAGTCGCCATTCGATTCAGCTCGACAAATGATGCGTCCGCAAAATTCGCCACATCAGATTTCAAATCCCAATAATAACGCGAATCAACCGAATCTTCTATTCTGTCGTGAACAACCAAGCGTGGCGTAATCGAACCCGCAAAACCAACTGAAACAAACATCGCTACAACACGTCCTGCGGTCATGTCCAAAGCCTGATTTATTTTTAATAATGACAAATCATCTTCGGCCTGAATCGACAGGCCAGATAAGGTCATTTTTGAAACCCATAAATTTTCTGTTGTTAATGATGACATTTTTGCAGTATCTGCCAAAGATAATTGGCCGTACACCTCCATATTCTTGCCGTCAGATGATAATGAACCAGAAACAGTCGCAGAACCAATTAAAAAAGGACTGTTGATTGTGAACATATTGTTAAATATCATTTTGTTGGTCGCAATTTCTAATGTTGCTAAACCATCACTAAATTCAGCGTAATTGGCATTTATAAGGCTGGCGTTTTTAAGGTCGTGACCGCCCAAATTCAATGCTGACATCATTTTGGCATCGTCTGGATTATCAGACGGAACACGCCACAGATACAACGCATTATCACGATTAACAGATGTCGTTTCAATGATGCCATCTGTGATATTTATCCCCATATCAATGGCATCTGTATGCCATGCGCCAAATGTACCATAAGCATGCGTTCCATCTACAAACCCCATAGAACCACCAGATAACTTTACAATTTCGCGGGTACGTAACGGGGTTATATCATCCGAAGCACGAACAATCACACCCTGTAAAGATGCCTGGCCAGATGCATCCGCCGATTTCAAAACACGCAATTGATACTTGTCGTCACCTGCGTCCAAAATAGTCTGCGGAACACCAAATGGCGCCAAATCTTCTAGGCTGACACGGGTGATATTGCGGCCAACAGTTCGCAATAATTCATCGCGATTGGCGACAATATATCTTTCCAGCGCAACCTGAATTTCCGTCATATTATTTTTTATCGCGATATTTTGCGCACGCTCAATCGCGCTGTGTTGATACCTGAATACAAACGGTATTATCAATGTCGCCAAGGCAACCCCCAACAGCAACTCAATCAGCATGCTGCCACGCATGTTATATCTAGTTAAAAAAATGTTTTTACCGTATGTCATTTAGTCTATTGTTGATATTATTGTTTGTGTTGCCCCCATCCATCCACTGCTGATAAGTGGCGAGAACGCGTTACGCGACGGCGCAGATGGCACATCTGCACGTGACAAATTAAACCTTTTGAATGCTGGGGGTTTTGTAGATTGGAATGCCCAATCACCAACCCATAGTGGTGGCGTTGTTGACATCAATAATTCACCAGATATCGTTAACCCAAAATCGTCACGGAATATAATTTCTTCGGCAGAAATAAAAGGAACAGAAACAGAACTGGCGGATATGCCAGTAAATCCGCTGATAGTGCGCGAACTGTCAGATTTAATAACCAAATCGCTGGATACATTTATGGAACCCAAAACGGTTGCCTTGTCCGCTATGATTCGACCAGATGTCGTGTATTTATTTCCATTGATGCTGTTTGCGTAAACATCGCGAAAACCCAGCATATCACCAGACACACGCAAATCGTTTATCAATACATCTGCACCATCAATTTTCGCACCAGATGCAAAATACATCGTGCCAGATGACGCAGCGTTTGTGGTGACAAAACTGGTGTTCCCGTTTTTGGCATATACAGATTTTGCATCAGCGGTCGCAACATTATACACATGATGGTATGCCATATCTAAATTGCGCTCCATCACATTCAATTTATCTTCGCCAGATGTTGCACGATGCAAATAACGCGATGTATCAACCCCCGCAACATCACGCGATATACGATATACTAAATCCCCAGGTGCAAAGTCAGGCGCGGTAACCGCCCACGTGTTGCCATACGCCACTAAATCCGCCCCCACAACTGCCGCATCACCACCAATATGACGCGCGATTTTATTTGTGCGAATCTCGTCACCATCCATTCCAAACACCAGGTAAACATCAGTCACAGTCGCACCATTAACCGAATACTTGTCAATCAAGCCGGCGACCGCATCCACTGATATAACATCTAATTCTGATTCATCCAGGCGAATTTGCGCAGTGGCAGGCCACTGGTCTTGTTTCATGCGAACAAAGTTCAGTACATTGTCACGCGTGTTTATAATACGACGCGCCGATGCAATATCGCGAATCGTATGATTTGTTTGCGCAATCTTGTTATAGACCAACGGTGTCGCCAATGCAACAATTGCCATCGCCAGCAAAACCTCGGTTATACTGGCACCGCGAGTTTGGTCAGAAAAGATTCTTGGGTTAAATACAGTCACTGCGCCCCGCCATTAAACATTGTTTTATATCAATTCGTTTTTCCAGACGCTGCCAATATACATACTGACAAATCAAGTACTGGGACAAAGACTGTTTGTTATACACACCTTCGAAATCTTTAATGATTGATTCACAACCAACCGTTTTGCCGTCATCAACCGACGGATTTGATATAATAGCAAATGTGCTGTTATCTATTTCCGAAACCCATGCATCCGGCAAAAGACTTGTTCCACCAGGACGAATATCAATCAAAACAGCACCAGAGGCACCATCGTTCAAAGCCGAAGACGTTTGATCACGCAAGGTGATATTAGATGTGTATAATGTGCCAACCTCGATGCCAGATTTGCTGTTGTATGTCAATGTGTCAGCATCAATGAAAACATCCTGACCACGCGTGGTATTCAAATAAGACGATATATCCAATCGCTCAACAGAAAAGTTTATGTTATTAGAAACAACATTTCCGCGAACATTCCAATCGCCCCCACCCGTAAAAGATGTGTGACCCGCAGTCATAGAAAATTCATACGCAGCTGTATCGCCAACCAAAAAATTTCCCGTATCACCAAACATTGATATTGTTCTGACATTGACAGTGTCCGTGTACAATGTGCCACGACTTAACGCCAATGCCGATTCACCTGTTTTACTTTGGAACACAGCCTTGTCAGCGTACATTTCCGCAATTTTATTTTGTGCCTTTTTCCCTGATTCAGCGCCGGTTATTGTTAAAGTGTCAAACTGGGCCACATCAAATTCGCCACGCACCGCAAACAAATTACCCGCATTATCAAACGCAAAACCACCCATATCTAAATCAGATAAAAACCCACCTGCATCCAAATTCGGTTCGTTTCGACGCACAACATCTGAATACAAATCTGCCAACTCGACCCCTATGTGAATATCCTGGCCAGACTCGGTCGCATAATAGCCTATTCTACGAATCAATTCAGCACGTTGAACACCAGATAAATCACCGCCAGTTAATTCCAAGTACGCAGACACCGCAATTGGTGTCTTGTGCAAAACCAGGGATATGTCCTGCCCCAGTGCTGTGCGTGGCACAAACCCCAAAGGCAACCCATATGGTTCCAGCATATCGGCAAAATCATTTCCAGACACAACAGTTGTATCGTATGGAATATCACGTGCATGCTCGCGCACAAATATACGAGCGGCCGTTTGCGCAATATCAACCTGGCGCGTGGTGGAATACATGCGCGAGTCCGTATCACGCCCTGCAATCTGGCGCACCATAAATGGTATAAACGCAAAAATCAGCCCCACCGCCAACAGGGCTTGAAGCAAAAAATTTCCACGTTCTTGATGCAAGGTTTTGCCCCCTCCTACGAGGATTAGCATAGCAACAGAAAAAAAATATTGCAATCGCTTTTAAGTTGTTTTAATATTCAGGGTGTAAAACATAACAACATAATGGTTTGTTGTTATCAAGGGTATTTCCTGATTTAAAAAGAAAAGATATGCAAAACAAAAAAAATCAATCCAATGTGGGACAGATGATTCAACGCTGTCATAAATGGCGGCAGAAACGCAAACAATACATAGATCAAGCGCGTCAGACCGCTGATGAAATCGAACGCGAACGCTTGTTACAAACCGCTGAACATTATGGACGCATGGTTAATGCTGAACAGGGCAAGATTGATTCTACACGCGACCCCAAGGAAAAAGTCGCAGAAGAAGCGCAGGTAACAGAAACCGCAGAATCAACCGAGGAAGAAGAGTCCCCCTTTCCTGATTTTATCACAAATTTATAAAATTGATTTTCGCGCCGCATGGCGCGTTTTATTTGTTGAAATTTAATAGTGGTTTGCTATGCTGTGACGCAAAGGGAAGATTATACGCATGGACAATAATTATACAGTACTGGCACGCAAATATCGCAGTCAAGATTTTAAGTCACTTATCGGGCAGGATGTGTTGGTAAAAACACTGACAACTGCAATTAAAACTTCGCGTATCGCACACGCATATATTTTCACAGGTATTCGTGGGACTGGCAAAACCAGTACGGCACGCATTTTGGCCAAGGCATTAAACTGTCTGTCCACCGACGGGGCAACAACCGAACCTTGCGGGATATGCGAAAACTGTCGCGCAATTGCGGCCGGACAGCATATTGATGTAATGGAAATTGACGCCGCGTCCCACACAGGCGTTGATAATATGCGCGACATTTTGGATGGTGCTCAATATCGCCCGACAAACGGCAGATATCGTGTGTACATAATCGACGAAGTGCATATGCTGTCAACTTCGGCATTTAATGCGCTGTTGAAAACTTTGGAAGAACCGCCAGCACATGTTATATTTATTTTGGCGACAACTGAAATCAGAAAAGTACCGGTCACAATTTTGTCGCGGTGCCAACGATTTGATTTGGTACGCGTACCGGTCGATACATTGAAAAAGCATTTCGCCTGGATTGCAGAACAGGAAAAAATCGACCTGACCGATGGAGCAAATGAATTGTTGGCACGCGCAGCAGACGGATCTGTGCGTGATGGATTGTCTTTGTTGGACCAGGCAATTGCGCAAACTGGCGGACATGTGGACGAAGATGCTGTGCTGAATATGCTGAAACGCGCAGACCGTGGTGTGGTTGTCGATTTTATGAAAACTCTGTTATCGGGGGATACAGCAGCCGCACTGGACAAAGTTGACACGATTTACAATAATGGTGCGGATTTGACGATGTTGCTGACCGATATGATGGAATGGACGCATTGGGCAACGCGTATGCACCCCGCCCTGCATGCGGGCGATATCAGCAACTCGCCATATACCGCCGACCAACGCGAACAGATTCAAAATCTGAATGGGCGCGTGTCTTTGAATACATTGTCCAGAATATGGCAAGTAATGGTGGCAGCAGTGCCAGAGATGCAAAATACCGGCAACCAAAAACAATGCTTTGACATGTTGATTGTGCGCATGATGCATATTGCCGATATGCCCAGCATCCCAGAAATTATTAAACAACAGGAATCTGCCCAACGCACACGCGAAGTAAAGAATATATTTGCAGATCGTATGGCACGCCCCACACCGGATGCCTCAACACAAAAAAGCCAGGTGTGCGTCATAACAAATACAAATGAGCTGGCACTGAAACTGCAAGAATCCAAGGAAATGTTGCTGTACTCTTATTACAGTGGAAATATCGAAGTTTCCGAATTTGCAGATGGGAAAATAAAATACTTTGACCGCAAAGGCGATGGGGATTTTGCGCACAAGCTGGCGGTGTGGCTGAACGAGAAAACTGGGAAGCAGTGGCAACTAGAACGCATTCAAGAATCCGCTAATGCCCGCACAATGAACGAACAACAACACGAAAATCTGGTGGCTGATCCCCTGGTTGCAAGTGCGATGGATTTGTTCGCCGACGCAGAAATAATAGGAGTTAAATAATGAATCAAGAATCAGGTCGTTCTTTAATCGAAGTTATTGGGGTTATGGCAATCGCAGGGCTGATGACGGTGTCTGCGTTGGGTGTGTATAATATGTTGCGAAAAAATCAGGTGCGAACAATTGCAAATGCCGAACTGGAACAAATCGCACAAGATACAAAACTGTTGCTGGAAATGCGTGGATCTTATTCGGGGGTATCGATTGACTATTTGATAGCGGCTGGGGCGTTGCAATCAGACCAAGCCCCGATTGGAGGTGACAATTGGTCAATCACCAGCAGCGCAGATGGTAAATATTTTTCAATAAATTTGGTTGATTTAACATCGGGTGAATGCGATTTCTTTGCCACTTTAAACCCCAAATGGGCAACCGCAATTATGATTAACGGATTCGAAACAGGGATGACTGAAAACTGCTTTGATTCAGATACAAATCAAATTTCATTTATTGTGGAATAAATGCAAAGAACAAAAATTATTTTTTCAATTTTGATGTTGGCTGTGACAGGGGCGTGCGTTCCGTACAGCAGTCCGGACAGACGCACGTGGTCAACATATCTGAATGGGGCCAGTTTTATAGACATGACTGAAATCAGTCGTGTGGCAAAACGCCCCGTATATATGGGGGCGGGCGGAAAACTGGTTAACGATTCGGTAAATACATCAAGCGCACTGGATTATGGAGATAAGGCAACAAACGACAATGCAATCGCAACCCAATATATGGCGCAATTGGAATATGCGCTGTATGACGCGTTGCGAAAACCTGGGATTTCTGTTCAACGTGCTGGAACAGATGTTGTTGTGATACTGGTGCGTGACGCTATCATGGAATTAAATGTCGCTGATATTTCTGCAACGGGTGACGACACATTGGGCATAATCACAAAGATTTTAAAGAAATATAATGCAACGTTTATTGAAATCGCAGGTTATACCGATGCTATGCGAGATACAAATGCCGCCAACGCATTGTCATTTGATATGGCACAGCGTGTGGGCGTATATTTTTCACAACATGGGATAAATACTGCGCGTATGTTTATTGTGGGGCGCGGCGCAGCAAGGCCAATCGCTGGTCAGGATAATATTGGTCGACTGACTAATCGTCGTGTCGAAATACGAATCGCACCAGCCCGATAAAAAATCCCCCAAGACGGGGGATTTCTTTACGACAATTTATGAATTACCAAACCACTGCGTAATTTTGGTTCAAACCAAGTCGTTTTTGGTGGCATAATATTGCCAGTATCGGCAATATCAATAATCTGGCGCATAGTGACGGGATACAACGCAAATGCTGCAACCATTTCACCGCTGTCCACACGTTTTTGCAATTCGCCTAAACCACGAATTCCACCAACAAAGTCAATGCGTTTGGATGTGCGTAAATCGCCCAGGTTCAAGATTTTATCAAACACCAAATTAGACAAAACTGTCACGTCCAATACACCGATTGGATCGTTGTCATTGTATGTGCCTGATTTGGCCGTCAAAGAATACCATTTTCCATCCAGATACATACCAAAATTATGTAATGCGTTTGGCTTGTAAATTTCTGAACCTTTTTCAACAACGTCAAACGATTCGTTCAAACGTGCCAAAAATTCGTCAGCGGTTAAACCATTCAGGTCTTTGACCACACGGTTATAGTCAATGATTTTCAACTGGCTTTCCGGGAAAATTACCGCCAGGAAATAGTTGTATTCTTCATCGCCTGTGTGATTTGGATTGTTTGCGCGCTTTTCGGCACCAACCAAGGCGGCCGCCGCTGTGCGATGATGGCCATCCGCAACATACAAGGCTGGAATCTGCGCAAAGATTTTTGTAATGCGAGCATTTGTCGCCGCATCACGAATCGCCCAGAAAGTGTGACCAAAGCCATCTTCGGCAACAAAGTCATATTCAGGCTCTTGGGTTTTGACGATGTTTTCAACGATTTCGTTCATTTCTGCAACATCAGGATATGCAAAGAAAACAGGTTCGATATTCGCGTCCTGAATACGCACATGAATCATACGGTCTTCTTCTTTATCCTTGCGGGTCAATTCATGCTTTTTAATTTTGCCAGACATATAGTCATCAACATTCGCCGCTGCAACCAGGCCGTACTGGGTGCGACCATCCATTGTTTGCGCATAGATATAGTACATTTCCATATCGTCTTGGACCAGCCAGCCACGATTCTGCCACAGTTTAAAATTCTCGACAGCTTTGTCGTAAACAGGCTGGGAATGCTCGTCAGCAATTGGCGTAAAATCAATTTCTGGTTTAATAATATGTAATAAAGATTTTTCACCAGCTTCTTGCTGGGCCTCGACCGAATTCAAAACATCATATGGACGCGAAGCAACCTGGGCGGCCAATTCACGTGGTGGACGCACACCGGCGAACGGTTTAATTTTCATATTTAGACTCCTTTGTTATCTGTGATTTGCACCCAATTTAAATTGCCGGGATGCCAGGCATGCCATACAAAACTTGCGTATGGACTGGGGTATATTGGTTTTTTTCAACCCACTGTTTTGATTAATTGTATATGTTGCAGACATATCATAAGTCATAGCAAAAATGCCATTGGCCAGGATTTTTTGTGCCTTGGCCCCAAGGCGTCTGACTGCAACACGACAACCATTAATGTACACATCGTATAAACGACGCGGCGATTTGCGTTTAGCACTGCGGGGTAAAGCCACAGGACGACGGTTTTGTTTGCCCCGCAAGGCACGCATACGAATGCCCGCCTGGGTTGGGCCGATCGTTTTTTTGCGTACGCAAATCCTGCGTGGCACAAATTCAACGACCGCCGCTTCAATAACAGGATGCGGCACACCATTTACAGTTACAGAACGAACACCATATTGGCTTGTCGTCGTTTTTTTTGCGGAACTGTCAGGGGTTATGCCATATGGCATACAGACAAAATACCCCTCATTATGCCCGCCACCAAGAATCAAAGGCGTGTCAAAACCTGATTTGTTGGCCGCATAAAAGTTACTTTCTGCACGCATTCCCTGCCCCGATGCCCCAGCAAAAATCAAAGGTTTTTTTTCAAATTCATTTTGAATATTATTTAATGGTAAAACCATTTTAACGCACCTATTTTTTAGACTTTTTAGATTTTTTTGCTTTTTCAGATTCTGTCTTGAACTGAATATCGCGCAGTTTTTTGTATTCACCCCCCAGCGCACATAATTCAGCGTCTGTTCCCTGCTCGACAATTTCGCCATCTTTGATAACGCAGATAATATCCGCATCCAGAATTGTTGACAGACGATGCGCAATCACAAATGTCGTGCGTCCACGCATCAAATCAGTTAAAGCCGCCTGGATTAACTTCTCGCTTTGCGTATCCAGCGCAGATGTCGCTTCGTCTAATAATAAAATCGGAGCATCTTTTAATATTGCGCGCGCAATCGCGATTCGCTGTTTTTGGCCACCGGACAGCAATCCGCCACCTTCGCCAACAGATGTTTCATAACCGTCTGGAAATTCGTTAATAAATCCGTCTGCGTTGGCTGCTATTGCCGCCGCAACAACCTGTTCATGTGTGGCATCAGGACGGCCGTATTTAATATTATCTTCAATTGATCCGTTGAACAAGAATACTGATTGCGATACCTCGGCAATATTTTCACGCAAAGACTTTAATGTATATTTTTTTATGTCTGTGCGGTTGATTGTTATTTTGCCAATTTGCGGCTCATAGAAACGTCCCAATAAATTGAACATTGTTGTTTTACCACCACCAGACGGTCCAACCAGGGCGCAAACCTTGCCCGCAGGAACATGCAGACTGATATTTTTCAGCACAGGTTCGGATGGATTATACGCAAAGGACACATCATGAAAACCGACCGACATATTTTTAGATTTTAATTCACGTGCATCCGACGCATCAACAACATCTGGTTTGCTGTCCAAAAATGTAAACAATATCTCTGCTGCTAACAGACCATGCTGCAAGGTGTCGCCCGTACTGGTAATCGATTTGGCCGGTTTATAGGCCGCAGTCAACGCCAACAAGAATGCCGTAAAATCACCCGTTGAAATTGCGCCGCTGGAAATAAAGTGACCACCCATAATCATAGCAATGCACAAACCTATGGAAATCATAAATTCCATCAGTGGCGACCGCAGGGCATTGGCCTGGGTGCTTTTATACGCATTGACCATAGAGCTGTTCAGGACATTTGCAAATTTCTTTTCTTCTCGTTCTTCAGATGCAAAGGCCTGAATAGTTTTAATGCCATGCAAGGTCTGATTCAATTGCTGTGACACATTATTGGCAATACCAAATGATTGGCGAGATAATTTACGACGCTTGCGCATAATAACAACCATTGGAATCATAATCGCAGGTGCCAAAAACATCAGAACAATACACATTTGATGTGCGTAATAGAACATTAACACCAATGTCATAACCAGGGTTGCCACATTTTGAACAACACGCACCACCGTACCCGTCACCAAGTTTAAAACTGCCCCAGCCTGAACACCAAAATAGTTTAGATTTTTCCCAATACCATCCGCATAGAATCGCGCCAAATTCATATGCGTCATGTGTTTATAAATTTTCTTTTGCAGGTTCGCACTGGCCAAAAGACCACCCTTGGACATAATCAAGGATTTAGCATAGGTGAACGCCCCCTTGGCCCCAAAGGCCACAATAACCTGAACACCCAACCAATAAACTGCTTGTATGCTTTTTTCAATAAAAGCCTTGTCCACAACCTGCTGAACGATGGTGATGGTATAAGCCTCGGCCCCGGCAGCCAGAATTGTGAATATGATGCCTGCGGCCAACCACTTCCAATAAGGTTGCCCAACCTCGCGCCAGACACGCCCATACAAAGACCATTTAATACGACCGTTCGATTCATCGCCTTTGATAAAGGCTTTGACCTTGTTTGAAATTTTTTTAATCATAGCATTTGTTATTATACGAAACAATATAAGCCAAGTCTAGTCTAAAGATTCTTCGACAAAAAATCATTTTTATATTGACAAAGGACACAAAAATTTATAGAATCCATTCGCTTTCATAATGAAAGTCGCAAAGTTTTGGGGTCATAGCTCAGTTGGTAGAGCACCTGCTTTGCAAGCAGGGGGTCGTCAGTTCGAGTCTGATTGGCTCCACCAAAATAAACGGAAGGGGGATGCGTTCCCCTTTTTAAATGAAACAACAGATTAAATGCGTTAAAGGGGGTGAATACATATGGTAAAAGTTCTGGTTCGCGACAACAATGTCGAACAGGCACTGCGCGTTGCTAAACGCAAATCGCAAAAAGAAGGTCTGTACCGCGAAATGAAAGAACGTCAGCGTTATGAAAAACCAACAACACGACGCAAACGTTTGAAAGAAGAAGCCGTTCGCAACGAAAAGAAACGTCAATCAAAACAGCGTATGGTTTTCGGTTTCTAATTAAAAACCCGCACATTTGCGGGTTTTTTATTTTTCATACTTACATTTTTCTGGAAATTTTTTGCATTTTTATGTCCTTTATTTTGCCAACTAAAAAACACCAAACAAAATTGACGGTCGGGCATTTTCAAGGCCATAACTACAATGACTCTGTGGCTTTTGGTTGAACCTGTTGCATAACCACAGACACCCGACAAAATAAGGTCAAGTTTGTTTTATCGGTACACAATGTGCGCCATGTAGTTATGGGTCTTGAAAACCCAGACCTGAGATATCAGATCGTTGTTATTATGAATCAGAAAAAAATTTTTTTAACCAATTTAAGCGGTCAATATTATGTCAGATATTCGCAAAAAAACACCCGCGATTGCGGGTGTTTGGATATCAAAACAACAATTATTTGACTGTTGTTGTAGCATTACGATTCCATTTCCATACTTCTTCGCCAGAACCCTGAACCAATGGACGTTCTTTGCCATATGAAATGGTCGAAATACGTTTCGCGTCAATACCATCTTTGACCAAGACGCTTTTCGCTGCGTTTGCACGACGCGCGCCCAGTGCCAAGTTGTATTCTGTTGAACCACGTTCGTCGCAATTACCAGCAATCTGGATTTTGACATCTTCGTGATTCTTCATATACAAAGCCTGACCCAACAGGTTGTTTTTCGCATCTTCGGAAATTTCAGCAGAATTAAAGCCAAAGAATACGCGTTGTTCGTTCAAGTCGGCTGGTTCGACGATAGCAGAACCACCGCATGCTGCCAGCAAGCCAGCAACGCCCGCCAACAAAGCAAAGTTTTTTAATTTCATGAAATTACTCCCTTGAGTTTCTGTTGCTCGTAGTCTATTCTACTATAAGAAATACCAATTATCAAGGGGAAACACAAAAAAATGTCTGATAGCAGTTTATATGATTTAGATTTGGCTGGAATTCGTTGGGAAATTTCAGATACCCCCATTATGAGTATCCGAACACAAAAACCACAGTCACAACAGACCCCCAGCACAACCATCGCAGAACTGGGGCGCGTTACCCCAACCGTAGTGCCAGCAGTTGCGCCAGCACAAACAATATCTGTTGAGACTGTTCAGGCAATGGCAGAACGACCGACCGATACCGCAACACTTAATCGTATGATTGGCGAATTTAATCATCCTTTGCGAGCAACCGCTACTAATACAATATTGCCACATATTGGGACGGGGAAATTGCTGATTTTGACCGACACACCCAGCACAGATGACGATGCGACTGGTGATGTTTTATCTGACCCGGCCGGCGAAATGATAGATAAAATGCTGAACGCAATCGGAGAAAACAGGGACACAACATCTATTGTGCCAATAGTATTTTGGCGCACACCAGGTGGACGCGCGCCCAGCGCTGACGAGTTAAATTTGGCCCGCCCTTTTGTTGACCGCACCATAGAATTGATAAAGCCGCGCGTTATTCTGACATTGGGAACATTGCCAGCAGCACAAATAGCAAACGCAAATCTGGCTAAATCGCATGGGGTACCTGTTGAATTACGCAACGGGGTAACATGCGTGCCAATTTTCCACCCAAATTACCTGGTGTTAAAGCCTGCTGCAAAACGAGATGTGTGGAACGCATTGCAAAAAGTGCAAAATATCTTGAAAAGCGCAGAATAATAAGTAATAATTTGCACATGTTTAATAAAGGAGCGAACAATTAAACCTGTAAATAATCGTGATAATCGTCGCGACGCTGGTCCGCGTATGAATAATAAAATCTTTGCAAAATCTGTTCAGGTAATCAGTAACGATGGACAGAATTTGGGGGTTATGCCAACATCACAGGCATTGCAAATGGCGATGGATTTGGGATTGGATTTGGTGGAAATAAATGCAAATAATACCACGCCAATTGCCAAAATTATGGACTATGGCAAATTCAAATATGAACAAAAAAAGCGCGCATCCGAGGCACGCAAAAATCAAAAATGTATCGAAATGAAAGAAGTTTGGGTCAAGCCTTTTATCGAGGATAACGACCTGAACATCAAAATGAAAAAAGTTTTCGAGTTTTTAAGCACTGGTAATAAAGTGAAAATTGCGGTAATGACACGTGGCTCGAAAAAAGTTTTGGCGCGCGGCAAAGACGCGGTTCCAGAATTGTTTGCACGCATTTTGGAAATTATTGGTAATCAAGGCACATTGGAATCTAAGTCCAAGCCAGACGAACGAACAAAATCAATTATCGTTGCGCCCGCAAAATAAAACCCCCGCCAATTGGCGGGTTTTTATTTTTTGCTGTCACGAATGATTTTCCACCACTCCTTGGTGGTGCCTTTTGACTTTTTCCACAAAGCCGTTATATCGCCACGCATTTGGTCGCCAGCACTTGTTGTGATTTTGCCAGCCATCTTGGATGCAATTTCCATACCGCGGTTTGCAAACCACCAAGTCAATGCAACAACCAATGCCGTTTCTATGAAATTACCCGGATTCAAATGCGGAATATTTGATGATAAATTAGTATCAACTACACCAGACAATAATGCTGCGCAAAATCCAACAACAATGGACAATGATACAAAATATAATGTTGACTGAACAAAACGCGTGACCTGGGATTCCAGTGTTTCTGCCTTGAATATCCCCAAAAATTGATTGAATATATCGCCAGCAATTCCTTTGAAGGATGTGCTGCCCACTGTTTGAGTCAAAGCCGTAAACGGCAACATCATGACACCTAGAAATAAATCCGCAATCACCCCCAGTGCCATAAAAGCAAACTTCCACGCAAGAATGATGAACGCTACAATAAATACTATGCCACCGATAACCGAAAACGCACTGGTGCCAATGCCCGAGACTATCCATTTCCAGCCAGCCGCAATCGCAGTGTAACAAAATCCAGACATGCGCGTTGGGACACACAATATATCAGCCGCTGCACCTGCGTCCACAATACTGTGCGCTGCAATATGCGTTGCGGCATATTCATGAATTGCGGCACATGTATTTGGTAAATTTGTACCGGCGCTTTCCGCAACAGCGCCCAATATCAAATCAGATGCAAAAACACCAATGCTGACAATAGGTCCCATCAACCACATGAAAAGCTGAACCGGCCCAAATTGCAATATGACAACCCAGACCGCAATCATAGTGCCTTTTTTAACAATTTCTACCAGAAGTTTTTGTGTTTCGCCCTTGCCCGACTGCATCATGTTATAGGTTTCAAACACAATCCAAAAAGCAAACGCAACAAACATAAACAAAATAATAAAACTAACCAAGGATGAGTCCAAAACCCCCGCAACAAGCGACAAGCCATTCATAAAAGCCAAACCTATCTTTGCTTCGATAGGAACATAGTCGCGAACCAATTGTGATTGAAAGTCACCTTGAAAATTTTCAACATCGCTTGTAATCTGACCAATAAGATTTTCACGATTGTTATCTGTTGCCCATGTACCATGGTCCCCGATATCGCCCATCGACAAATTCGCCGTTGCACCAAATGCAGTCGACACCAACCCAACAGCAAAAACTGCAATCAATAATTTCGATAAAAATTTACGTAAAGTTCTCATTGTTTAATTACCCATCGCTTTCGTAATTTTTTCCGTTATTTTGCCAGGTATCGAGCCAATATTTTTCCCTAAATCATGCACCCATGCGCCATAATCAAACTGTTCCCCTGTAGAAACATCTGATTTTTCCCCAGGAATCGGTAATTTAACCGAACTGTTTGGCAACAGACTGTCGATTTTTGGGCTGACCGCATAATAGTACAAAAAGAACAAAAATATCATCATCAACATAAACTCCCATCCGTTTGACAGAAAATCAAATGCGCCAGGATATGCACGTTCAACCTGGGCCCTGCGGGCAGTAAAACAGTTCTTGAATTTATCTTTATCCATTTCGCCATCGACCAATGCAACCTGTTCACATGTTGCAAAAACATTCATTACAGATAATGTCTGGGCGTCTGGGTTTTCTGCGCCCATCCCCATCATAGGCGGCAAAATAGCAGTATAACCATCGCGTGGGCCTGGGAAATACATGTCGGCCGTGAACGACACAGTCGCATAGATAACCAGAACCTTTAATGTAATCGCAACTATTCGTATAGCAGACGACACCAACATACCAATAGCTTTGCTTATTAACCCTTTGGCGCGCGACCAAGTCGCTTCAAATGCGGTCGCCGCCAATAGTAATGGTAAAAACACAATCAAAAATATTAACTTGAATACAACCGATAAAATTTGAAAAAACAAATCAAAACCTATGACTAGAAACATCAGAACCAGCATCAAACCAGAAATCCAAGTAAGCACACCGCCCCCCATGTCAAGCCAGGCATAATTCATCAAAGCAAAACCACCCGCGGCACCCGCCAGCATAACACTGTTGATATTTCCCATAACACACATAAACGGTTGCATAATCGGGTTTAATATATCACTGGGATTATCACCACCTGCACGTTCCAACGCACCACACTGGGCCGCGTCTGATACACCAGTTGCCAACATCCCCAGTTGTGAACCAACATACAAAACGGGGGTTATCGTTATCTGGGAAACACTGCGCAAAACCGCGTTACCACCCATCCCCAACGCACCCATCAATGCACCAACAAACATCAGGCGAACGCCCAGTTTCCAAACCTTGTCCCACCAGGACTTTAGTTCAATCTTGTGCTCCGTTGGCTTTTCATAGTTTATTGTTTTCTTGGCATGGTCAAAAATATATTGGGCTGTATGTATAAAAACAAAAATTCCAAAACCGATTACCATTAAAATCCACAGGTTATCAACCATCAATGTCCAAAAGCGTTCAGTTGCATCACCAATAACAGAAAACAAGTCCGCAATATATCGACACATAAAGCAACCATTTGCACTTGCCACATCGCCATTTTCAACGCCCGCCGCCGTCAGAAAGTTCCCCATACTGGTATATGTCAATGCCGCGCCGCCAAGCGATGACGACAAATACCAAATACCCAGCCCCAGCGCAATTGCACTCATTAAAAAACGAACACCAATCAAAATCAGTTTTGCTTTTAACATTATTTATTATCTTTACCCTTGTCACCACCGCCGATGATTGTTTCGCCGATTTTCTTGGTAGTATCTACTACACTTTGTGTCAGTTTCATCATATCATTTGCAAGCTGTTCGTTTAACTGTTTTTCTTCACTGACGCCAAATACAGACAACACCATCTTGGCGACCTGTGGGATTTGCTCCTGCAAGAAATTCAAAATATATACCAAAACAACACAACTGATTAAAGTCATGGCTTCAAGGTTTGTCATGTCCAAGTCCGCATCAAAAATTTCGCCTGTTATAATCGTATTCATTAAATCCGCACTATGCATGTCAGATGCAGTAAAGAATCTTGCTATAATTGCCATAATAACAGTATATGTTATGACTGCAGAAGCCAATGTAATAATCGCGTTTATTAAATTTTTAAATTGACCAGCACCAAGGCTTTTGCCAAAACTGTTAAACCATTTTGGCACATTGTCTGCGCCATTAAACGAAAATAACATCAGCGACATCGGAAAGAAAAATGCAAAAAATGCCATTGCAATAATAATGTCCGCAAAATAACAACAATAGCGGAAAAACAACTTGAAAAACCCCCATGTTAAATACAAACCAATAAAGAACAATGCTACGCGCTTAAGCAAACCGCCCACACCCGATATTTTGTGCCAGGTAAACGCAGATTCCATAACTGCAATCCCCAATTTCATATATGACTGAAACTGGGTAATCGTTGTCTTCATTATCAAAATTATTTTGTCGCGCAATTCGGGGCGATAAAAACCATCGTCCGCCATAGGCTGGGGTTGATAGGTTACCCTTTCTGCGATTGCTTGGTCATCCAAATTAATCATTGCAGATGTGTATGTTTGGGCAATCTGGGCGACAGGCTCGAATGTGATGGTTGTTAAAAATCGTGGCAATGCGACACCAGCACCCAACAAGCCAATACAAATTATCGCATTAATAAATACACGTTGAATCGATTTTTCATACAATGGATCAGATACATTGCCACGCACCGTTTTCCAAACAGCATTGACAACAAAAATAGAAAACATTATGCAAAATAAAATAATGCTGAAGGTTGCAAACTTGTCATACACCAAGCCCGCAGCATCAGACACAATCTGGAACAGACGGTCAAAGACACCACAGCCCCAACACTGAACCGTTGAATCCACCAAAGATGACAACCATTCGTTCATTGTTTATTTTTTGCCCTTAATCCAACCGACAGCCTTACCCACAGATTTGCCCCAATTTTTTATATCGCCCGTCAATGCGCCAGCATCGGATTTAACCTGTTTATACAGACCGTCCATACCACTTCCAATATATTTATTTAACTGTTTCTGGGTCAACTCGAAGATTTTCATCATCAGATAGAAGGTCAATATCGCTGATAACCATAAAATTGAATGTTCGCCAAAGCCCATGGCGGAATTTGTAGCAGCAGGAATATTGCTATACGCACGGCCATCGGCAGCAACAACAAACACAGACGAATTCCATCGGAACAACGCCTTGATAACCGCCAGATTCACACACAGCATAAATGAACATGCAATCATGGTGACAACAAGTTGTTGCAACGCTTTGGTAATACCGCCAAAGGCTGGCCAAACATCCAGCCATTTCTCGCTGGATTTAAATACATATGTCAGGACATAAAATGGATACAATATTAATTGCATACCAAAATTAAAAATACCCTGGATGATTAACAGAGCCATAAAAATATTACTGCCAACAAATGTGAATATCAGCAAGATTCCCGTTATAAAATTCAGCAAATTTTCGCCACCATGTGGAATCAATGTCATCATGCCCCGCAGACCTGATGTCAAAAAGTTAAAGCCGCGTTTGATAATTTGATTGTTTGCATGTGATAAATCAGATACAGGTTGAATCAAAAATTCGCATGAACTTTCAGAAATCCATGCCTTGGCCACAATATCAGCGGGGCATTCAACATCAGGAGCCGCAACCCCATCTTGACTTATGTTGGCAGTAATCGCATTCGTGTAAATGGCACCCAATTGTAAAAACGGATTAACCAGCCACTCGGTCACATAAACAGGTTTTAACTGTAATAAAAGCACCGATGCAATTATTGCGCGCAGCCCGGGCTTGGCAATATTTTCTATGATTTTGACCCCTGTGATTTTACCGGACGCAAGCTCGCCCCCGCCGGACAAACCGATAAAACCCAGCCATTTTTGTGGTATGTACATTTTTGCCAAACTTATCGCCAAAGTAAACCCCAAGAACACCCATATTAAAATATGTATTATCCCTTCGCGACCTTCGGCACCAACAAAAAAATCATATGTACCAGTTGCAACCATCATTAACGCATCCAATACCATTGGTACAAATGGCGATAAATTCAATGCATCAACTATATTCGCATGCGCAGCCCCAGGCGTAAAACACACCAACATAAACATCAGCGCACAAAATACCGGTTTTAGATAAGACATTCTCTCTATCGGATATTATTTTTTTCAATTATATCACATATGGGATAAAATATGTTATAATTAAAAGCAATGAATCGTCTAAAAAAATTTTGGATTGTGTTTTTATCCTTCTTGCCATTTACAGCGGGGGGGGCGGTGGCGCCACTGGTTATAGGCGGAATCGCAGGAATCGGAACCATTGCTGGTTTTTCAATATATAGGTCGGTTGCACCTGTTGATATGAGCAGCGCCTATTCTTTTTTTTCCAGTTGCTGGACATGTCAAATGTTTTCGGACGTCATGGCAGTATTGTCGAATGCTTTGCCATCGATTTATAATGCCCTGGGGCACGTGGTTATCCCACTTATGGTTATGCTGTCTGCAATATGGTTTGCATGGCGATTGGTTGATAACTTTTTAAATCTCAAAGTCGAACAACCTTGGTCAATTGCGAACACTTTCACAACACATTTATTAAAACTGGCATTTGTATCGACATTGTTAGTTATACCATTGCCACGACTGGTGTCCGAAATCGCAATCGAACCTATATTCAATATTGGATTATCGCTGAATCGGGCGGTTGTGCACGATGACGGTTTTGATGCATGCGTGGTCGCAACCGCAATTGCAGACCCTGTATCAATTGATGAAACTGCCGCCAGCCGAGGGGCCTTTTCACCAAAACTGCGGCACAATTTGGCGTGTGAACTGGCGGGGGTGCATCAAATGACTGGACTGGGGATGACAATTGGATGGGCTATGACCAATATGGCATTCGATTCGGATTACGTGCATGAAATTATGTGGGGAATTCCAATCTTTCCGAATGTAATTATGCTGTTTGGGGGACTGGCGATATTGGTGTTATTCTTTATGGCATTGTTGCCAATCCCGATGTATTTCCTGGAAATATTTATAACGTTGGTACTGGATTTGATTATGTTACCTCTGATGATGCTGGCATGGCTGTTCAAAGGCTGGAAAATATCGTTGCAGGGGGCCGGGACAACGATTCGCGGAATTATTGATAATGTGATATCAAGTACGCTGGGGTTGGCGGTTACTGGGGTTTTTGTGGCGTTTGCAATAATGTTCTTGAACGCAATATTTGGCGACTGGGCGGGCGCGCCTGCATTGGCGACGGCATTAACCAATAACGATTCGAAATTTTTGATGGACGCCTTGATGATGCGCAATGACAGCCTGGTGACTATTGTTCTGATGGGGATATTTTTGGTTATGTTCATGACCATGATTCCCGCGCTGGCCAAGACCTTGTTCAGTGTTCAGATATCAACAGATTTTTATGACACAGCCAAAAAAAATGTCGATACTTTGTGGAAAGGCACAAAAAAATGGTTCGAGGCCATGAAAAAATAAAAAATCAAGTGCTTTATTTATCATCCCCCCCTTTTTTGATGCTTCCGAATCTGATATAATTCATACCAATGACAGCAAAGTTTCCGATTCTTTATTGGCCACGCAGAACGACTGGGGACAATGAATACCAGTTGGCGCGCAAAGTAATAAACAACGCGACCGGTGTTATGCCCGATATGTGTACAGACGACCTGGACATTTCGGGGATATTGCACAGCAACCCAAATGCAGCGATTTATTATCCTGTGTTTTGTGGTTCAACTGGTTGGTGGGGCGAATTACTGGGCGGCGACGCAGTGGTTAGTGACAAGTTGATTATATCACCAGAATGCCAATTGATGGTAATCGAGCTGAATACAAACACTAAGTCACGGGGTCAAACCCAGTTACTGGCGGCAGAAATTTATCCAACCAGCGGATTCTTTAAGAAGATGAATTCAAGTATCGCAACGGTTGCAGACATGTTAGCGACAGATGCAGGTACGATATTGGCGCTGTTTTCTGGACGTAACCCGACCCAGTTTATAAATGTACTGGAATCAACTGGCAATTCATATCTGGGATGCATTGGGCGATATTAAAATGCTATTATTGCTTGATTTCTGTAAAAATACTTGTATAATTTGCGGGCTAAATTTCAAACAAAGGTAAACACTATGAAACAAGGAATTCATCCAGAATACCACGAAATCAACGTCACACGCACAGACGGCAAGACGGTGAAAATGTATTCTTCTGTTAAAAAAGACTTGGTTTTGTCAACGGATAATTTGAACCATTCTGCATGGACAGGTCAACGTTCAAATGCCGGCGAAAAGGGTCAGCGCGCAGCAGAATTCAAATCTAAATTCGCTGGGTTCAATTTCTAATTTAATAATTCTTGCTTTACGGGGGGCAGCAACATGGAACTGTTGATTAAGGGTTCAACCGAATTAAACAAAATGTTTATGGCGCTGCAACGCACTGGGGCATCGCTTCGTCACGATTTTGGCGAGGTGGAAAGTCTGCAACAATCACTGCGTGGGGCGCACGATTTTGTGCAAAAGGCAGCAAACCGTATTGAAGAAAGTATTCTTGGTGACCTGCTGCTGGTGCGTCCAGCGGCGGGTTTACTGACACCAAATGTTTCCCGCGAAGGTGATGGACGCGATGAATTTGTGTTGGCATTGTCGGGGGCAGCGAATTTTGTGCGCGGAAATCCGCACTTTGCAATTTCTTTGGCATTGCGCTCGAATGACGAAACAAAGATTGCACTGATTTATTCCCCAATTGATGAACGGTTATATTACGCGGAATCCGGCAATGGCGCCTATGTGTTTTCTGCATTTCATTCCGCACGTATCAAGGTATCGAATCAAACCAACAGGGCAGAGTTAACCGTTGGATATAATACATCTGATGCGCGGCCTTTGGTGGGCGATGTGCGTCGTACAGGTTGTCCGGCTCTGGATTTGGCGTGGATTGCCGCAGGTAAGTTTGATGCGTATGTGTCCGATCCGTTGGACTTTGCAGAAATTGCGGCTGGCGATTTAATTGTGCGCGAGGCAGGTGGCTCAATCGAAATGACGGCTGATTTGGTCGCAACAAATGGAAAAATAGAATTCTGAACAAACCCGCCAAATGGCGGGTTTTTTAAGATTTTTTACACGCACCAATAAATGCGTTGAACATCGGATGGCCGGTGTATGGGCTGGACTGAAACTCTGGATGAAACTGCCCTGCGATAAAGAAGGGATGGTTCTTTAATTCAATTATCTCGGGCAATTTGCCGTCAGGACTGCGTCCAGATATTATCATACCAGCAGACGCGAATTTCTGTTCCAGCGCAATATCCATTTCATAGCGATGACGATGACGTTCGGATACATTGGCTGCGCCATAGATTTTATGCGCCAATGTATCAGGTGTGATTTCACATGGATATGCCCCCAAGCGCAATGTGCCGCCCATGTTTTCTGCATTATGGTCGGCCATTATCCCGATGACTGGGGTACAATCTTGGCAAAACTCGGACGAATTGGCATCTTCTATTCCCAATACATTGCGGGCAAATTCGATGACCGCGACCTGCATCCCCAGACATATTCCCATATACGGAATATTATTTTCCCGCGCATGACGTGCCGCTGCAATTTTCCCGTCAACACCACGCGCACCAAATCCGCCCGGAACCAAGATTCCATCAACATCTCGACAAGTGTCAGGCGAAAAATTTTCCGCGTCTATCTTTTTTATATTCACATGTACATTGTTTTGAATACCCGCGTGGAATAATGCTTCGTTCAAAGATTTATAAGCATCGGGAACATTAAAGTATTTACCCACAACACCAATGTTCACCGTTGGCAGGTCCGCCACCAGATAATTTTCAATGCGTTCGAAACGTGTCATATCACCACGCGCATGCGCCAGGTCAAAGTGGTCTGCGATAATATCAAACACGTGTTGCGATTCATATGCCAATGGAATTTTATAGATGTTGTCAACATCAATACCGCTGATGACGCTTTTTGCCGGTATATTGCAAAACATACCGATTTTATCACGTTCGCCCGCCGTTAGCATGCGCGGTGTACGCACAATCAGCATATCGGCCTGAATCCCGTTTTCCAGTAATTCACGCGCAGACATTTGGGTTGGCTTGGTTTTCAATTCGCCGGATTTTTCCAAATATGGTGCCAGGGTTAGATGTACAAACATAACATTTTTGCGACCAACATCGTTGGCAAATTGGCGGATTGATTCAAGGAATATCTTGCCCTCGATATCGCCGACGGTGCCACCTATTTCGCATACAACAAAGTCTGTGTTGGTTGGCGCAGATATGTATTCTTTGATTTTATTTGAAACATGAGGAATCATCTGGACCGTCGCCCCCAGGTAATCGCCATGACGTTCAGCGTTCAAAACATCCCAGTATATGCGACCACCGGAAACCGAATCGTTTCGCGTCAAGCGTGCGCCCAAAAATCGTTCGTAATATCCCAAATCCAGGTCTGTTTCATAGCCATCGTTTGTCACATAAACCTCGCCATGCTGAAACGGCGACATGGTGCCAGGATCAACATTCAGATATGGGTCAAATTTCCGTGCGTGGACGGTATAACCCCGAGATTGCAAAAGGGCGCCACAACCTGCCGCCGCGACGCCCTTGCCAAGACTTGATACAACCCCACCGGTGATAAATATATATTTCGTCATAAGAAGCACCCCCTTATGTAATCATACATTACAAAAATTGTCGTTGCGGTGCAATTGAATAAAATCCTATACTTTTTATATGCGCGATTGGCTGGATAATCAGTATCAGAATCTGTTTTTATATGTGCCATTTTTACTGGCATTTGGTGCTGCGCTGTACTTTACAATGCCGTTTGAGCCACATTTGATATTTGCATATGTGATTTTGTTGGTGGCGGTGGTGGCGATATTTGTTCATCGTGTACCGAACTGGGGACGGGCGATGATGATATTTATATTCGGGTTTGCGTATGCTTGTGTATTCACTGATTTTATAGATACCCCGAAATTAAAACATAATAAACATAATTTGGAAATTGTCGGAACTGTTCAAAACATAGACTTCACAGATACCAAGGCCAGATTGTATTTGTCTGTACCCGCCCAAGATATTAACGCAGGCGACGGTCGGGCAATCGTACGTATATCTGTTGCCAACGATATCAAGATTCCACAAATTGACGATAAAATTCGTGCAAATATCGGATTATTCCGACCCGCAAGTGCATATGCCCCCGAAACATTTGACTATGCAAGATGGGCATATTTTAACGGACTAACCGCAAGTGGATATATGAAGGATTTCCAAATTATAAAATCCAATAGCGGTCACAATATAGATGAACTTCGCAATTATATTCATGGGCACACCGATTCTTTTTTGGTGGACAGTTTAATTTTGGGTTATAAAAACGCAGTTCCAGCAGATGATGGCCCGATTTGGACCGCAACTGGTATCGGACACGTGTGGTCAATCAGTGGCTTTCATATGACATTGGTCGGCGGATGGATATTTTTGATGTTCTATTTTTTGTTTCGAGGCATTCCATATATCGCAAGACGTGTACCTGCAAAAATTCCCGCGATGTTTGTTGCATGGGTTGGATTGCTGTTCTATTTATTTTTATCGGGCACAGATGTTGCAACCATACGCGCATTTTTAATGACAACACTGGTATTTTTGGCATTTGCGTGTGGACGCAGCGCGATTTCAATACGAAATATTGCGTTGGCATTTTGTATCATATTCTTGCTTAATCCGCACTATGTGATGCAGGCGGGATTTCAATTATCTTTTGCAGCAGTGTTTGGGCTGGTGTGGATATATTCAGATGTAAAGCCCAGGATGCCACAAAATAAAATACTGCGCATAGTTTGGGCTTGTGTGATAACTTCGGTTATCGCAACGGTCTTTACAGCACCGTTTGTCGCAATGCATTTTGGCGCAATTCCAATTTATAGTTTGATTGGTAATTTGATATTATTGCCGATATTTTCGTTTGCGATTATGCCACTGGTTTTGATTGGTGCACTGTTTGGGGTGGCGCTGCCAATTGAATTGGCGCACATGCTGTATGATTTTTCACTGAACATAGCAAAATATATTGCAAATATACCTGGGGCAACTGTTGGGGTTGCGCATATACCAAATGCAGCGGCTGTATTTTTTATTCTGGGGTTTGTTGCACTGATACTGGTCAAACCGATAAAAGTAAAAATAAACTGGATTTTATTTGGGGTATTTTGTGCTGTTGGAATTATGATTGTATACATGACACCAAAACCGATATTTTATGCTACATATGATAATGAACTGGTTGCATTTATACGTGATGACAACGAACTGGAATTTAATAAATCACGCGCCTCGAATCATTACTTTGCATTTGATACATGGAAACAACTGAATGGGGAAGATACGGACACCCCAAACAGACGACGCAAACACAACCAAGGTTTGTACAGATATGGCAATATTGTTTATATACAAAAATTTGTACCGCTGATGAAAAATATCAACGAACTGTGCGCAGACGACAATGTGAAATATATCGTGTCATACTTTGATATCAAATCTGAAAAATGCGCTCATAAAATTTTGCGGGGCGGTTTTGTAATTTACCCGAACGGACATATTCAACGAATAACAACCGGAAGACGGTGGAATTAATAATCTGCACGAATAAAATACAACCCTGATGCGGGCGCAGTTGGACCAGCGGCACTGCGATTTTTTGCCGACAAAATTTCATCAATATCAAAATCCTTGCCCAACCCAATTTCAATCAATGTGCCGACAATGTTTCGCACCATGTGATGCAAAAATGAACGCGCTGAGAATTCAAACACTATTTCATCACCGTTTGGCATTATTTCAATTTTATCCAATGTTTTAATTGGGGATTTTGCCTGACATTCGGACGCACGAAAACTGGTAAAATCATGGTTACCAATCAATTTTTTTGCAGCAATGCGCATCGCATCTATATCCAATGGACGCGACACCCAATACACACGATTTTTTCCCAAGACGGGTGCGGAGCGACGATTTAACACCCTGTATTTATAATGACGCGCAACACAATCAAAGCGCGCGTTAAAATCATCGGCCACAATTTCACAGCACAGCACAGACACAGGCTTATTCACTAAATAAAAATTCAATGCGCGCATAACTGTTTCGGCAGCAAAATCACCATCAATATCAACATGCGCCGTCATCGCAACAGCATGAACACCCGCGTCTGTGCGCCCTGCGCCAACAACGTCTGGACGCACACCACAGAATTTTTCAATTGCATCTTTGACGACAGACTGAACTGATGGACCCTGGCGATTTTCCTGCCAGCCGATTAAGTCTGTGCCGTCGTATTCAAGATGCAATTTATATCGTGTCATGTTTTATTTATTTTTGTTTATCCTTGCAGAAACGCTTTGACGCTTTGAAAGCAAGGCAAGTGTTCTGAGATTGCGTCGGTGACTCGGACTTATGACACCAGCCCAAATCTTCATATTGCGCAAACCCCGCACAATAAAAACATTTTCTGACAACTTCTTTGGGCATAGGAACAAAATGTTCACATTTATCTTCACTGCTTTGTTTGCCTATTATGGAACGAAAAACTTCCCATATATTGGCGCATACAACTTGCTCGTCTGTTCCTTCGCTGTGGAAACAATTCTGACAATCTTTGTTATTTTTCTGATTCATTTTTTTCCCCATATTTTATTGCTGCACCATGCAGCCCGTTAACAAAACTTCTCCAATCCATTGGGGTTTTACCCGCAGGCTGAACCCGTAAAATCTCCAAATTATTACCAACCATTTTTGTCGCTAGAATCTTGACATCAATGCCGTTGATTTTTGTACGCCCACACCCCAGCGCACGAACCTGATTGTGTATTTCATATGGGGTGCGCAACCAGTCGATTATTTCATCCGCCCCCGTCCATTTGCGTGTATATGTTGGAGTGCCCATCTGGGGATGCGCAGGATATGCAGCAGGATTTTTCAGATATTCAACCAAGATATCCGCCCCAATTTCAGACACACGATTTTCAATCGTTTCATTTGTGTCATCAATACCAATTTCAAATTCACGACATATGAACACATCACCGGCATCCAGTTCAGGTGTTACCGACATCAAACAAACCGCTGATTCTTTATCGCCGTTATAAATCGCCGTACGAATTGGGGACGCGCCACGGTATTTTGGCAGGGGACTTGGGTGAATATTTATAACCGGCGCAGATGATAAAACATTATCGCGCAAAATAACACCATATGAAATTACCACAACCATATCAGGCGAATAATCATATTCGTTTATATTTGTATGAACACACAGACCGTTTGTTTCAGCCCAGGCGTGCACCGGCGACGGGGTTAATACTTTCTTACGACCCATTGGTTTTGGTGCGCGCGTGAACACCGCCATGATTTCATGACCGGCGTTCTTAATCGCGTCAAAGATTGGGACAACAAATGCGTTTGTGCCCATTAAAACCAGTTTCATTTTTTGAACTTTTTAACCTTTCTCATTAACATCTCGCGACGAACTGGCGACAGATAGTCGATAAATAATTTACCGTCCAGGTGGTCTGTTTCATGCTGAACGATTCGTGCAGGCGTGCCAGACATTTGTGCCATTTTTTTATCGCCCGCTTCATCCGTCCATTCAACAACCACAGAATCAGGACGAGTGACATTTGCAAATACAGGCAAACCATTATTACCCAAGACCGACAGGCAACCTTCTTCCATTGTGCAGGTTGTGTCACCGTACGAAATAATACGCGGGTTTATCATGCGGTATACGGTTTCAGAATCCGGATCCATCATAACCAAGAATCGCGATAAAATACCAACCTGGGGCGCAGCAAGGCCAACCCCATTTTGTGCACGCATCATTTCAACCATTTCATCCATGGTCGCCAGTAAATCGGGGGTGATATTACCCACAGGCGCACATTCTGTACGCAAAACCAAATCCCCACAAAGTTTCATTTGCAACATGTATTAAACCCTTTATAATAAATGATAGCAAAGGATTGGGAAATGACAACTTATATTTTTGTATTATTGGGAATAATTATTGTTTTGCTGGTGGCGTTATTAATGCGACGACCAACGGTGGACATATCTGGGCTGAGGGAAGATAATGCCCGTCTGCGCGAACGATTGGCGGAA
>JAWPOG010000030.1:0-16650 GCA_033345155.1 Alphaproteobacteria bacterium
ACACAGATAAAAAGCCCGCGGTTCCGCGGGATTTTTCATGCATTGACTTTGGTATAGACCAAGAAAACCACATTTTTACACCCAAAAACACCTGTTTCTATACACTGCCTATTTTTCGATAGTCAATGGTCAGGTTATTGACTTTTCAAATTAAACACACCATAATTATAAACATGAAAACACAAATTGCATTTTGTTCCTTCACTTGGTGGCTGTAGTCGCAGCCAGTATTCTTCACACTTATTATATTTTTTCAACTTAATTTAGTTTAATCATTAAACAAAGGATTTTTATTATGAAAAACAATGAACAAAAGGCTATGTTAACCGGTGTGCGCCCAAGTGGAAATTTGACATTAGGCAACTATTTGGGGGCAATTAAGAATTTTGTGACGCGTCAGAATCAGTACAAGAGTTATATCTTTGTTGCGGATTTGCATGCGATAACCAGCCCACGCGCCCCAGTCGAATTGCGCGAAGCGGTCAATAACTGTATCGCCATGTATTTGGCATGTGGCATTGACCCAGAACAAACAATTGTGTTTCGTCAAAGTGATGTGTTGGAACATGGTATTATGGGCTTTATAATGACATTTCAAACGCATATGGGCGAATTGTCACGCATGACCCAGTTTAAACTAAAGTCGCAATCAGCGGGTAAAAATGGCATTGATACGGGACTGTTTATATATCCGCCGTTGATGTCTGCAGATATCTTGCTGTATAACACAGATATAGTGCCGGTGGGTTTGGACCAACAACAGCATGTAGAATTGACGCGTGATTTGGCTCAGCGGTTTAATAATCGCTATGGCGATACGTTTAATGAACCCGATGTCTATATTGCCCCAGTTGGAAACAAGATTTTAAATCTGCAAAACCCAACCGAAAAAATGAATAAATCGGACGGCCCAAACCCGGGGACAATCTTTTTGATGGACGATTTGAAATTGGTTCGAAAAAAGATAATGTCTGCGGTAACAGATAGTGAAGCGATAGTACGTTTTGACGAAGAGAATAAACCCGGGATTTCAAATTTGATGAGCATACTGGCCGCAACAACCGGTGAAAGTATAGAGAACATAGAAAAACGCTTCACTGGGCGCGGATATGGTGATTTCAAGCGAGAGGTTGCCGATGCAGTTTGTGATTTGATTGGAAATATTCAATCAAAATATCAGCAGCTCAAAAATCCAGATGTGCTGAACGCAATTTTGGATGCGGGTGCGGAACGTGCACGAGTGCTCGCTTCAGATACTTTGAACAGAGCGAAAATTGCGTTGGGTTTAAAATGAGGGTATTTAGATATGGGAAAGTTAGCAACAGAATTCTATCCCGCCATAAAAATCAGACATCCCGGGTCAATTCTCCGGGATGTTCTTTTTCGCCCCATTTCCAGCGATTAAAAATCTGATGCCGGTTGCACATAAAAGGCTGTGGAAAAAAATGGCATTTTGTGATATAATTATCTTAACATAAAAAAATGGAGACAATTGTGTGCAGGGTGCTGTTGTCCATCAACCCAGAATATGTGGAAAAAATTTTCTCTGGTGAAAAAGAATTTGAATTTCGTAAAAATCGTTGTAAATCTGATGTAAACAAGATGGTAATTTATTGCACTTCGCCTGTTATGAAAGTGATTGGCGAAGCTGATATTATTGAAATTATAGAAGATACACCTGCAGCAGTTTGGAGAAAAACAAAGAAAAAGGCCGGTGTTTCTAAAGATTTTTATGATTCTTACTATTCTGGTCATTCGAAATCCATAGCTTATAAATTGGCAAATGTAAAAAAATATAAAAAACCAAGAACATTAAGTTCTTTTGGTGTTTCTGTGGCGCCACAATCCTTTGTGTATTTGTCTAGATAGAAATTATTTTATACCCTGATTTTTGCGTGCTTTTGACTAAGTATTACCTGTAATAGGATTTTATTTACATGCCAAAGGTATTGGATATCCAATAGCGTTAAATCTTACAACCCTGCCAGAAAATAATACCCCATAAAAGTGTTGTGTATTATTTAGCAGTGCAAACCCCCACGCATATAAAACACTAAACCTCAAAATTATAGTTTTTAACAGATTTCACAATCGCGTTAACCAGTTTGTCCTGATACGAGGATGTTCTAAGCAGTTTTTCCTCGGCAGCATTTGACAGATGGCCCAGTTCCAGTAATGCGCCAGGCACCGTGGAACGTAACACAGCAAAAGGTGCATGCCGAACATCCGGTCCCGGCTGTTGCGAAATAGAAGATTTTTTAAAGGCTTTGGCGCATCCGTTGGCATATTCTTCAGACATTTCGGCAACAGCATGTTGCTGTAACGCAGACAATGCGACGCGGATATTTTCTTCGAATTCTGTAAATCCTTCGACACCAATTTTATCAGCAGCATTTTCAGCCTCGGCCAGTTTTTTTGCTTCCTCGTCAGATGCCTTTTCAGACAAAGTATAAATCGAAAATCCCTTCATTTTTCGGCTGGGATTTGCGTTGGCGTGCAACGATATAAACAGGTCAGCCTTGTGTTTTTCGGCGATTGCGGCACGGTCTGCCAATTTCAGATATTTATCCCCATTACGTGTCAGATATGTTTTAAATCCGCTTAAATCCAACTTGGCCTTCAGTTTTTTTGCGACTGACAGCACAACATCCTTCTCTTTTGTGCCATTTTTTCCCAGGCATCCTGGATCCTTGCCCCCGTGACCAGCGTCAACAACAATTATATATTTGCGTGTTGCGGTTATTGCTGTGGTTGCTGCAGCGGATGTTGTTGTGTATTCGCTTTGCTTTGATGATGTATTTGTGCCTGCGACGAAATCCAGCACCAATCGATAATCATTATCGCCATTTGGATCCAGTACCATGATTGACGATTTGGGAATCTGGGCGATTGACTTTCTAAGGGTTGCTATTATCTGCAAACTGTCGCCATTTTGCATTTGTGTAATTGATTGTACCAAACTGCCGTCGGCCAGTTTTGGCTTAACAGATGAATTGGCGCTTGTGTTCGCAAGATTTACAATCAATTGATTTGTTGGATACGACAGAGAATAAGAAGGGCGCGACGATGTTTCAACCACCAAACGAGTTTTATTGCCGGGCTGAATTCCTGTGCGCAAAGATTTCAAAGAATTGCGTGCCGCAAACGCCACACGCGGCAACGCCATTGTGGCAACAACGGTAAACCCAGTAATCTTTAACAGACTTCGGCGCGTGATTTTCATAACACTAATTATATCAAAAAAACCAACACCATTCAAGTCCCCAAATAGGAATTAAGTTTTATCGATATGTTAAAAAAATCCCCCAATCGGGGGATTTATAGAAAATCGAAAACGATTTAGTTCAAAGCATCCTTCAAAGCTTTGCCTGGTTTAAACTTAGGCTGAGTAGATGCTGGAATTTTGATTGCTGCACCTGTCTGAGGATTGCGGCCTGTTGTTGCCTTGCGTTTTGCAGTTGCAAATGTGCCAAAACCGACCAAACGAACTTCGCCTTTCTTTTTCAAAACTTTTGTAACAGTGTTGATAAATGCATCCAAGCATGCCGCCGCTGTTGCTTTGGTCACATCAACTTCATTTGCGATAGCTTCAATCAATTGCTGTTTGTTCATAATGTTTCTCCTTTCATAGAAAATTTATTATAAGGTGTCCCGCAGTTCCAATGGACATTCCCTGTACTGCTTGTACGAATCGTAGAGAATTCCGCGCTTTAAGTCAAGTTAATAATTAAAAAAGCCCGGTTTTTTGCAAAATTGGCACATATAGGTAATAAAAAACCCCGTAAACGGAGCATGTTTTTTATTTGCTGATACAGTTTGCAAATGATTGTGCCACCAAAGACTGTTCCGAACTTGTCATTGTGGCAACCGGAACAATAAAGCAACGTACGCTATCCCGCAAAACAAATACCTTGGTGCCACGAATATAAGCGGTCTTCATATTATCAATTTGCGCACTGGTTAAAAAGGCGTTTTGTGTTGTTGATGGCAGCGACATCGCCGCGTTAATAATTTGTTGCGCGCGTTCAAATGTATAAATTTCATCACTTAGCGAATGTACTTCCATCCAAATTGATTGATTTTCATATGGATTAGTTTGCTCTTGTGTGGCTGTTGGGAATGTGGCGCCCACGGCCAATGTAGCAATTGTTTGCAGGGTGGTCGGCTGTGTCGAACTCGTATTGCGTGACATTGTGTTTAACTGCATATCATCGCCACACGCCAGATTCATACGATTAGTATATCCGAGCAAAACAGCATCAACGGCGGTCTGCCAATCTTCACCCTTTTTATTTGTTTCCAAATTTACAATTTTTTCCGCCCAGCCCCAAATATTTGCGCCAAGATTGCCGGCGTTGGCAAATCGGGTAACCATTTCTGCGCTGCCCCCTGGCACACCCGAACCACAATAGTCGGTTAACATAGTTGTCAGCATGCTGGATGTTTCGTTGCCGTATGCCAATGCGACAGAATGACATGTCATAGCTGTTTCCAGTTCTTGACGCCGTTGAATGCACAAATCCGAGTTAGACTTAGACAACTGTGTCGCCATATTCGCCATTGATAAAAACGACATCAGTTCTTGTTGTACATAAGATGGACACAGACGTGCTGCTGTATTCATGCCACCAACATAATTCGCAGTATTTGCACCATACTGAGGCAATAAAATCGAAGTGTCACGTTGCAAACACAACATGGCATAATTATATAATTCGCTTTCTGTTGCATATTGACATTTTGTATCGCGTTGACCCGGAACAGAAGTTAAATCGCCGCAATATTCAGACAAGCAATTAAAAATTTTTTCACGACAGGCTGTATCCACATCAGGCTGTGTTACCATAAAATATGTATTGCGTTGATTTGTTTTGTACGCATTTGCAGTGCCGGCATAGCCGCGTGCCCCCCCACTGGCGGTCGGGGTTTGGATTAATGAGCCGCGGGTGCTGTCACTGGCGCTAACCGTACCAGCAGACACTGCTGACGCAGAATTTGCCAACAAACATGCACCAATAAATCCAAATACACATATAAAATGCTTCATGAAAAATCCCTCTCGTTGTATTTAGTTTATCACATTAGTTTATAAAAGGCAAACATTCATTTGATTTAGTAAAATAAACTGGTATGATACTAATCATGATTATAGCAACAGACCTTTTATCGCAAATTTCAGACGACATTTCTGCCGTCAGGGGGTTTCTTTGACCCCGAAAAACTGCAATCACAGATAGGCGAACTGAATATTCAGGCAAACAATCCAGAACTGTGGAACAATCCGGACAGTGCGCGGGCAATTTTACAAAAAAAATCCAGTCTGGAAAAAACATTGGGTGACTTGATTCAAATGGAATCAGAATACGCAACATTGCGCGAATTGTATGAACTGGCGCCGGACGACCCAGATGTTATTTCGGGGATTGAAAAATTGGCTGATATGGCACATCGGGCAAAGTTTATTACTCTTTTTCGTGAACCCGCGGATGGGAATGGTGCTTTTTTATTCATTCAAGCCGGCGCAGGCGGGACCGAGGCACAAGACTGGGCCCAGATGATGTCACGAATGTATTCACGCTGGGCCGAGCGTCACGGTTTCACGGCCGAGGTCATTGAAGAGCACGAGGGCGACACCGCCGGGATTAAAAACATTACATATCGTCTATCTGGCGAACGGGCATACGGATGGTTAAAGAACGAGATTGGCGTGCATAGACTGGTACGTATTTCCCCATTTAACGCAAATGGAAAACGGCAAACCAGTTTCGCATCTGTTGATGTTTGGCCAGATATTGACGACACAATTGAAATAGAAATTAACGATAAAGATTTACGCATCGACACATATCGCGCATCGGGCGCAGGCGGCCAGCATGTTAACAAAACCGACAGTGCGGTTCGTATCACCCATCTGCCAACAAACACAGTTGTCACATGCCAAAATGAACGCAGCCAAATTCAAAACAAAGAAATGGCAATGAAGATGCTGCGCAGCAAGTTGTACGAACTGGAAATGCGAAAGCGTGCCGAGGTCGAAGATGCCGCCAAAGCCGCCCAGAAAAAAATTGAGTGGGGCAGCCAGATTCGAAACTATGTTCTATACCCATACCAATTAGTCAAAGATGTGCGGACTGGCGTTGAAAAAACCGATTCCGGTGCGGTGCTGGACGGCGATTTAGATGATTTTATGCTGGCGTCGTTGCAACAATAACAAAAAACTGGCGGAGACGAAGGGATTTGAACCCTTGATACGGGGTTGCCGTATACACGATTTCGAGTCGCGCGCATTCAACCGCTCTGCCACGTCTCCGTGCGGGCTATTATAAATGGCCTGGGATTATTTTGCAAGACCAAATATTTGACTTTTTGCAGATATACATTAATAATACAACCCGGGAAAGGTTGATATAAATGAAGACATGTAATCTAAACACTAAATTAATTGCGAATGCAGACCTGGACAAAGCAGACCTGTTCAAGGCATGGCGTATTCTGGCGAAATTACAGAAGGAAATCGACAGCTGTGATATTAATTCAACATGCACCGCGCATGGTTTTGGGCCGTTTCGTGCTGCGATATACGATGCAAACGACAATCTAATTTCTGTTGCATCAAATTCTGTTGTGAATGATATGTGCAGCAACAATCATGCTGAAATGAATGCCATTCGTGATGCCCAGAAATTATTAAACACATACGATTTAACCGAACATAATTTAACTATGTATGTCACATCTGAACCATGCATGATGTGCCTGGGGGCGATAATGTGGTCTGGGATACGCCGCGTCTTTTACGGTGTCCCATCCAACAGGGTCGAAGAAATCACTGGCTTTGACGAAGGTTTTAAGCAGGGATGGTTAAACGAATTTGCGCGTCGTGGTATACGCGTGTATGGAAATATCGCATCTAAAATCGGCGAACAAGAACTGGAAAACTATGTTGCCAACGGCAATCTTGTATATAAACCGGACAGAAACTGATGCAAAAAACATTTAATGAACAGGTTTATGATGTTGTTGCGTGTATCCCATTGGGGCGCGTTGCGACATTTGGTCAGATTGCCCAGATAATTGGTCGTCCACGTATGGCGCGTTTTGTTGGTTACGCATCCAATAATAAAAACAGTTGGCATCTGCCGTGGCATCGTGTTGTATTCAAAGACGGATCTTTGTGCAGTGGCATGGCCGCAGAACAATACCGCGCATTAAAAGCCGAAGGTGTAAAATTCAACCCCGATAAAACAGTAATTATGTCCCTGTATCAATGGGATCCCAACCGCGACGGCGCGCCAATCGACATACGCGATTTTCCGCTGGTATTTTAAGCCAGAACCAAACAGGACGGTCGGCGCCCGGATTATTTTTTATCAAATTTTTGTTTTCCGATTTTGCCAAGAATAACATCTTTTTCCAACTTTTTATATGTTAAAAACCAAGGGGTGTCGCCAGATTTTTTGCGTACTTCGTTCACAGTTGTCGGGGCAGGGCTTAACACATCCTCGCCGGGCGTCCAGTTAACAGGCAATGCTACCTTAAACGCATCAGCTGTCTGCAATCCAATAATCATTCGTTTAATTTCGGCTAAATTTCGTCCCAGCGCCGCCGGATAGTATAAAATTGCGCGAACTGTGCCATGTGTGTCGATTATAAATACTGCACGCACCGCATGGGTATCTGATGCCTGGGGGTGCAACATGCCGTATATCTCCGAGATTTTTCCATTTAAATCGTCAATCAAAGGAAAAGTAATATCGATTCCATCTTTCATTTTTGAAATTGTATCAAGCCAGGCCAAATGCGAAGACAACGCCCCAATTGACAGTCCCAACAACTGAACATTTAATTTTTCAAAATCTTCAATTTCTTGTTGAAACCCAACAAATTCAGATGTACAAACTGGTGTGAAATCTGATGGGTGCGAAAAGAACACAATCCACTTGCCTGCAAAATCCCCAGGGAAATTAATCGGGCCAGTCGTTGTGCTTGCGCTAAATTCGGGCGCTTTATCCCCGATAAGGGGGTATTTTGCCCCTTTTTCATATTCGTCATATTCGCATAAATTTGACTTGGTGTTCATTTTTTTCTCCGTCTTGATACAAAACAAGTTATCATTTTTAGCTTGTTTTCGGCACAGGAACCTATTCCGAACAAATAAAAAACTTTACTCTTGATAAAATGTGCTAAGATATAAATAATAAAGGGCAAGAATAAAGGATATAAAATATGAAAAGATCAGATATTGTACGTTCTATTCAGGTTAGATTCAAACACATGCGCGCAGCGGATGCAGCGACGATTCTAGATACGGTTTCGGAACACATGATTGAATCAGTGGCAAATGGCGATCGTATTGAAATCCGTGGTTTTGGCACATTTCAGCCACGCGCTCGCGCAACAAAAATCGGTTATAACCCTTGTACGGGCCAGCCTATGTCATTGCCTGCCAGTACAACAATTTTATTCAAGCCCAGTCGTGAATTAACCAAGAAGATGAATGGACAGTAATTATGTTATTTGGTAAGAAATCAGGCATAAAAAATCGAAATCGGGAACGTTACGAACGCGTCCGCCGCCTGATGTGGATAAAATGCGAATCGTGTGGCAAATTGGTTTATTATAAAGATTACAAGGATAATAAATACATTTGTCCCAGTTGTGGTCGTGCGTTTATCATGACCCCCAAACAACGTTTTGATTTATTGTTTGATGACAATACATGGGAAAAATTAACGCCGCCGACAGTATCTGATGATCCGTTGGGTTTTGCTGATCGTGTCGCATATACCCAGCGTTTGCACGAAGCGCGCGATGAAACAGGCTGTTATGATGCCGTGTCAACGGCTGATGGGATGATAGGCGGTGTGCCATCAACGGTATGCGTGCTGAACGGTCTGTTTATGATGGGTTCTATGGGACGTGCGGCGGGCGACGCAATTGTTGCTACAATCGAGCATGCAATTTCAGAACACCGTCCATTCATTATGGTCACATCCAGTGGTGGCGCCCGCATGCAGGAAAATATACTGTCATTAATGCAAATGGCACGCACGGTGGCGGCGGTTAACAAGTTGCATGCGAACGGCATTCCATACATTGTTTTATTAACAGACCCAACATTTGGTGGTGTGACGGCATCTTTTGCGATGCTGGGCGACATTCATATTGCGGAAAAGGGTGCGCGTATTGGTTTTGCGGGCCGTCGTGTTATCGAACAGAATATTCGTGAGAAATTGCCGTCTAATTTTCAGACAGCGGAATATTTGTATGAGCATGGCATGGTTGACATGGTTGTCGCACGCAGCGATTTGCACGACACAATCGCCAAGATTTTGGCGGTATTAACCAAACAGGAACGTGTTCCAAAACAAATCGTCGCCACAACACCTGCGCACGACGCATCGAAAAAGATTCGTGGCATGGGCGAGAATGAGGCCTATGACAAAGTATTATTGGCGCGTCATGAAAATCGTCCACATTTCTTGGATTATATCAATAGCATTGTCGACGATTGGACATACCTGGCAGGCGACAGATTATATTCCGAAGATGCGGCAATGGGTTCTGGTATCGGCTTTTGGCGTGGCTTTCCTGCTGTGATTATTGGTCAGGAACAGGGACGCACAATTGAAACCCGTCAAAAATATCGTTTTGGTATGGCGAATCCTGACGGCTATCGCAAGGCGATTCGTATGATGAAGTTGGCTGAAAAATTTCAATTGCCTTTGATTTCATTGTTTGACACAGCAGGTGCATTTGCCGGGCGCGAGGGCGAAGAACGGGGGCAATCCCAGGCGGTTGCATCGTCGATTGCTGCGGGTTTATCTATGCGTGCGCCATATGTTGCTGTGAACACAGGTCAGGGCGGTTCTGGGGGTGCGATTGCAATTGGTACAGGCGACCGTGTCTTGATGATGGAAAACGCGATTTATTCTGTGATTGCGCCTGAATCGTGTGCCAGTATTTTGTGGCGTGACAATAAATATCGTGCCACCGCATCTGCGGCCATGAAATTAACTGCGCGTGATATGGCGGACATGAATGTTATTGACGAGATTATTCATGAACCTGCGGGTGGTGCGCACACAGATTGGCAAACAACGATGGAATTATTGGCAGCCTCAGTGGCCGAGCAGATTGCCCAATTGCAGCAAATTCCAATTGAAGAATTGCCGGCACGTCGCGCAGATAAATTCTTGGCGATGACTCGTGATGTTGAAATCTATCAGCCTGAACACGTTGGTGAAGAACATTAAAAAACGCCGATTGGCGTTTTTTATTGCTGTAAATTTTCCGCAACAAAATCCCAATTAATCAGGTTGTCTAAAAAAGTATCGATAAAATCTGCGCGTTTGTTTTTATAGTCCAAATAATACGCATGCTCCCACACATCCAGATTTAATACAGGCTTCATATCATGTACAATCGGCGTGTCTGCATTGGCAGTATTCACAATTTTAAGTTTATTGTCACCATCGCGCACCAACCATGTATAGCCACTGCCAAAAACAGACAAAGCGGCAGATTTGAATTGATCTTTAAAGTTTTCAATACTGCCAAATTGCGTTATGATTTCATCTGGAATTTGCGTGGTGCATTTTGGGCACATCCCATGAAAGAAAAAATCGTGATTATAAATCTGCGCAGCATTATTGAATATTTTTTGTTCATCTGGTTTGTCTGCGGATTGCTGGACAACCGCTACCAAAGAAACCCCTTGATACGGTGTGCCTTCGATTAGTTTATTCAGGTTGTCAATATAACCTGCCACATGTTTTCCATGATGGGTTTCGATTGTTTCTTGGGAAATGTATGGCGCCAAAGCATCCGTTGCATACGGCAGTGGAAATTGTGCCAATGTAAACATGTTTTTCTCCTTGGTTTATTGCTAGGATGATGACAGTTTATTTTTTTATAGCAACAGGAAAGATTTATTAAAAACCACTTGCACGCATATAAAAATATTTTCTATAATTAAACCATGAAAAGGAGTTGTTTATGAAAAAATCATCGTTTTTATCTGCGTTTTTGGGTTTGACTTTTATTGGTGCGGCATCTGCGGCTGATGTTACGATTTATTATTCTCCATCATGCCCACATTGTCATCATGCGCGCGACTTTATATCGAACACATTGGTTTACGAATACCCAGAAATTAAGGTTACAGCGGTCAATGTAATGGAACAGGACAATATGCCAGTATTTCAAGATGCGTTACAAAAGTGCGAATTTGAATCTGGCGGTGTGCCTGTGATTGTTATTGGTGACAAATGTGAACAGGGCTATGGGGATGCCATGCAGGATACTTTGCGCAGCTATGTCGAATCGGATATGACCGACGAGCAAAAGGCAGCAGCCGCAGAAAACAAAGCAGCAATGGCTGCAGACGCAGAAAAGTTCAAATTTGAACATCCTGATCGTGCAAACGCAATTGTCGAATACAGCGCAACCACAAATCAGGCAGCTGAACCAGCACAGAACGTAAAAAAAAATGAAGGTGGCAACACCATTTGGTTCTGGGGCTTGCTGATTGCTTTGGTCGCTGGGTTGGGCTATGTTTTAGTTCGCAAAGACAACAAAAAATAATATCTGAATCGGAACAGGCATATGTTTGATTTAACGACTCTTGATTATGTTTATGTGGGTGTTATATTAGCATCCACAATTTGGGCAACAGTTCGTGGGGGTGTTTATGAAACGATTGCGACAATGTCGTGGGTTGTTGCGGCAATTTCTGCGCGTTTCGCATCCCCCTGGTTGGACAAGATGTTACAGTCGTGGTTTGGCCTGTCGGATTCGACGGTTGGTACATTGGTTGCGTCATACTTCATAATATTCTTTGCGATATTAATATTGGCGGTTTTTTTGAATCAGAAACTGCGCGACAGAATCCAGGACAGCATTATGAATGTGACCGACAAAACGCTGGGGGTGATTTTCGGTATAATTCGTGGCGTAGTTGTGATGGGGATATTTTATTGGGGTGCATTATGGTACTATTCAGATGTCCCATTTTTACCAGACTGGTTATCCCAGGCGCGCACACGTCCAATCATGCAAATTGCAGCGGTAAAACTGGACGAATGGTTTTTTCCTGGGCCTGAAAACAAATTGTTGGCGCGCGATATGGCGGGCACACACGAAGCCATGGAAATTTACAAAAACTTGATAAATCCGGCAATTTCTGGCACACCTGAAACCACTGAGCCGGCCAATGTCACACAATCAGATGAAGTTATATCGGTTGAGCCCGAGCCAGAACCCGAACCAGAAACTGGCTATAAATCATCAGAACGTGCTGCGTTGGAAAATCAGTTGTTGCAGATTGAAACTGTTGCCCAGGCCGTAGAAGAGCGTATCGATGCAGAATCAGGGGCGGCTGATTTAATTACAGAATAATAAAATCCCCAATTGATGGGGGTTTATTATTATCTTGATTTTATTCACAAATGCACTATTATCCAAAGGGGGGCTGGACACAATAACGGTCAAGATGTCTGAATTTGAATTTATCCCTGTGTCATTATGATTAAAAATAAAATATCATGGGGCAAGCCGCACGACCACAGATTCACTGCAAATAAAGAGTCTTTCTTTATTAGTAATGAATTTAGTGGTCGTGCAAACACTAAACACAAAAAAGGATTATAAATGGTAAAAGTAAAAGAAAAAAAGACCGCGCCATCCAAAGCGGACGCGCCCATAACACCCAAAGCGATTAAGGGTATGAACAAACATGAAACAGATGCCAACGATGATAAAGTTTATTTTATGGCGTTGGGCGGCCTGGAACATATCGGCCAGAATATGTATTTATATAAATATCGTGGCAAATTCTTGGTCGTAGATTGTGGTATGGGATTTTTGGACGAAGAAATTGGGGCAGGGGATGTTCAATACTGTGACACAACCTGGCTAGAAAAACGCAAGAAAGATGTTATTGGCTTTGTAATCACGCACGGTCACGAAGACCACATCGGTGCATTAAAATATATCTGGCCAAAAATCAGAAAGCCTATTTATTGTACGCGTTTCCCTGCGGAAATTTTGCGTCGCACATTTACAGGTCTTGAAATGGATTTTGATCCGCATAATGACATCATAGAATTCAACCACAATGGCGCAACATTGGATTTAGCACCATTTACGGTTGAAACATTCCATGTCACCCACAGTGTGCCCGAGGCTCAGATGCTGATTATCAACACAGGGGCGGGCAAGATTTTACATACGGGCGACTGGACGTTCAACGATGACATTCCAATCGAAGCTCCAACAGATTTCGCGCGTTTAATGGAAATAGGTTCTGATCCAAAATTATTGGCATGTATGTGTGATTCTACAAATTCATCGCGTCAGACCAAACAGACCACAGAAACCCAGGTTCGTGAAACCCTGACGGAAATTATGAAGAACGCACCAGGTCGTGTATTGGTGACGGGTTATTCTCGCAGTATTGCGCGCATTAAAATGTTCTCGCAAGCTGCGCGTGCCGCGGGACGAGTTGCCGCAATCAAAGAGCGCAGCAATCCAAATCCTGTACCGTATGTTGGGCTGCCAGAATTTCGTGAAATGGGGATTAAGTTCGGTTATTTGGACAAAGATGATGTATATCTGCACAATGAAATCAAAGATTTGCCCGCAGAAAAACAAGCTATATTCCTGACCGGTTCCCAGGGTGAAAAATTTGCGATGTTGACACGTCTGTGCCATGGCCAGGTAAAAGAATTAAAATTACAGCCAACCGACACGGTTGTTTTCAGTGCAATCATCATCCCAGGGCGCGAACAGGATGTGTCGTATTTGTATAACAAATTGGCGCGTATGGGCGTTAAAACACATACAATCTTTGATACAGACAACTTGCACGCCAGCGGTCATGCCGGCCGTCCTGAATTGGAAAAGTTCTATGACATGGTCCATCCTCAGGTGTCTGTTCCTATGCATGGTGATTACATCAACGAAATGTTGAATGGCAAGATGGCGATGGAACGTGGTGGCGCAAAACATATGATGGTATTACACAATGGCGAAATGTTGGCGCTGTCCGATGGCGCCGAACCATATGTTGCTGAAACAATCGAAACCAGTTATGTTGTGATGGAGGGCGAAACAGAACGCAGCGCCGACGACCAGGTGTACAAGAATCGCAAGAAAATTGCATCAAATGGCGCGGTGTTTGTGACATTGCCGGTGGATAAACGCGGTTTCCTAAAAGGCACTCCCGAGGTTTCCAGTGCCGGAATTTTTGAAACCGACGAGACGGGCTTTATGAAGCGTCAGATTCAAATAGAAATTGCGCGCGCAATTGACAATCTGACCAAGAGCGAGCGCAAAGACAAAGACAACCTGATTCGCGCGGTACAGGTTGCCTCGAATAAAGTAGTTCGTGCGGCTTTGGGTTCGGATAAAAAACCGCAATACAGTGTTCACTTTATACAGAAATAAAAAATCCCCCATTTGGGGGTTTTTTAATAAACAGGATAGTCGCGTGGAAACGATGGGTCAGGGTGTGCTAAATCAGATTTTACCCCACAGCCCGCCACCGTCAATATACTTACAATAATAAAGCCAATAAATACTTTTTTCATACTATGAATTATACACCCAGTGCCACCAGCTGTCAATTTGTTTAAAACTGGTTAGAATGGGAATATAAAAAGTTCGTAAATGTGTGAAACTGTGGGTGTTTTTGATTTTTGGCAGGGCAACTCGTGCAATTCACAAATGGATTTTATGCGTGAATTGTTGTGGCTTGGGAAAGAAATTAAGGTGTTTTTGAATACATGTGTGGATATCAAAGTGACTTAAAATACATTGACTTTAGGTATTATTATGATAGCATATTTTGTGTAAAAAAACATTTTTTTTGTGAGCAGAGAGTGTAAAAAACAAAAAGGCAAAAACAATGCAATTACAATCATCTGTTCATTTTGAGATTTTTTCCGAGCTGTTTTATTTAAAAAATATATCCGACCAGACTGGATACAAGCAGCTGTTGACACCGGCATCACGCAGAGCCTCCATAGCTGCACAATCAAGTGACGATACAATAAAACAAACTCAGGAACTAGCAGAATCTGTCCGCGATTTCTGTTCGTGTATTGCGACAAGTGCCAAAAATTCCTTTTACCTGGACAAACTGACATACCTAGTTAAATTGTATCGCAAGGTTAGAATTGCCGATACTGATGACAAAGAGTATTTTCAACATCATTATTTTAATGGTGACAAATTTGAATTTATACTGGCCACAAATGATAAATTGATATACCCACGCGATATTAAAAGTGCTTTGCGTGTCCCATTTTATTTTAGCAGCATTATAAGCGATAAAGAATTAAAGTCGGATACCCCAGTATATATAGAAAAATATGACACACATAATGCCATTGTGCGACCATTGACAATGCAAGATAGGGTCGTTGATAAAAATTTGAACCAAATTTGGCCACTGGACACAAGAGAAACTCCAGCGGGGTTAAAGAAATTGCTAGAACAAACAACCGAAAATGTCCGGTAAATTTTGACATTTTTGTTCTAAAAAGTTCGAGAATTTATAAAATGGGTACAGTTTTGCACGCCATATTTTCGAACTTGCACAAGTATTGGAAATCCAACAAAAAACACCGCTTCGTGCGGTGTTTTGATTTTTGGCAGCCCCATCTGTGCAATTCACGAGATGATGCTATGCGTGATTTGTTGTTTGGGGGAGATATTAAAGTGTTTTTAGAGAAATTGTGTTAAATAAATTTTTATGTTATAATAAGAATATATTCAAAATTAATAAAAAAGGATAATAAATGGCAGATTGGTTTAATAATAATTTATCTGATTACATAGATAAAAAAGAAAAAGTTATTGTTGATGTGCGTAAAAACGATAAAATCTGTCGATGGTCAAGTATAACATTATCTTTATTCTATTCATTATTTTTAACATTTTTTATGATGATATTTAGTATAGTTATTAGTGGATTTATCAGTAATACTGGCGAACCTAATTTTTCTGTTGCTTTAACGATTGGTGCTTTCGTTCTTATATGTGGCTATCCATCACTTGTTTTGTTGATTTATAAGAGTCAACTCTCAGCGAGATATGTTTTAACCAATCATGGAATTTATGGAATTAGTGGGTTGTTTTTTAAACGCACAAAATTTGTTGCATATAATCAAATTACAGATGTAAGCATTCATAAGGGACCTATACAAAGTCTTTTTGGTTGCGGTTCGGTTGGCGTTGGTACAGCGAGTGGGAATGTTGCAGGTTCTGTTTCAGATGGTAATGGTTCTATATATTCAGTAGACGAATTAAGTATAGATTCCGTGAATGATTTTAAAAAAATACGAGAAATTATTATCAAAAACAGAAAAAATAAACAAAAGTTCGTAAATGTGTGAAATGGTGGTGATTTTTAACACCCGACTTACGAACTGCTGAAAGTATTGCAAATCTAATCAAAAAAACACCCAAACGGGTGTTTTTGATTTTTGGCAGCCCCAACATCGCCCCTCGATACGCAATAAATAAAATCAAAAAAATCTCCCTTGGTCGATTTTTTAAGATTTTTCTAATTGTCTATTCTCGTATTGGTCATGCGTGCCGTTGGCACTCTGACCGATCCAGCTGCCCCAGATAAAATAAAAATGC
>JAWPOG010000004.1:0-1912 GCA_033345155.1 Alphaproteobacteria bacterium
ATTACACAGATTTATACACTCATCACAAATACAAACATTACGCCCACTGACCAGCTTCTTTACTTCATAAACCGCTTTGCCACAGAAACTGCAAAATTGCTGATTATTTTCTGTATTTGGTGTTTTTTCATCACTCATATCCGCTTCCCCATACAATATATGAATTATTTACGTTCTAATATACCATCAATCAGACCGAATTCTTTGGCCTGAACCGGGCACATCCAGTTATCGCGTTCCATCGCATCAAACAGTTCTTTTTCTTTTTTACCTGTAAATTCAGACATCTGTTTAATCAATGTCTTTTTATTTTTTTGATATTGCGCCATCTGAATTTCCATATCCGTAATTTGTCCCTGTGCGCCCGCCAACGGTTGATGAATCATAACCTGGGTATTTGGCAGAACAAAGCGTTTACCCTTTTCACCAGCGGCCAGCAACACAGACCCCATTGACGCCACCAACCCCATACCAATTGTTGACACAGGCGCCTTGATATACTGCATAGTATCCATAATTGCCCAACCTGCTGACACATCACCACCTGGACTGTTTATATACATTGAAATATCTGCGTTTGGATTTTCTGATTCCAGAAATAACAACTGTGCCACAATACTGTTTGCCATCACAGGTTCAATTTGCCCATTAACCATAACAATACGATCACGCAACAGGCGCGAATAAATATCAAACGAACGTTCACCACGTGGTGATTCTTCGATAACCATTGGAATCAATGCCATAATACAAATCCTTTTACTATCTGTGAAATTATACCATACAAAAATCCGATTCGCGAATTTATGATATATATAATTACTTTTCACAAAAAAGCAACCCGTGACAAAAAACTTGACAAAACACACATTTTCACTAAAATATGCGCACTATGAACAGACACACACCTGGATTTTATTTGATTGAATTACAGCGCACGCAACGTCAATACGATGTTGCATTCGCAAAATTAGCGCACGACCCGCACAACGATAAAGTTGCATTGGAATACGATGCGACATGTGGCGATTATGTACTGGCGCTTATCAGCCACAGCTCACGCACAGATGACAAAATAACAGAAATCGAAAACCGTGCATACGAACACATAAAAATGTCTCGTATAAATCGTTTAATATTTGACATTAAATCCCATTTCAAATAAAAAGTTCGGATATCCCGGGCTTTCACCAATCATTGACAGATTACTAACCCAGATACCCCCTGTGCTATGTATTCGGAATCACATAGATAATTGTATGATCAACACAGCCCCCCCCACACACACACTTTACATTTTATCAAGGCCTGCCCCCCTTCTTCTGCTATGGCATATTGATCATCTGCAACATACCCCGCCCATATTCCAGTCTCTGTATTTTGCGACAATGAGTAGATTTCGCAAGTGAAACACAGCGAAATCGTCAGGAATGCCCCACAGCCGGTGCATCGCACCGTGCGAGGGAAACGTTCGAACACGGTAAATTTTAATTTACCGTTCGAATCCGCAACCCCACCAAATAAACAAAAATACCGCATCAACTGCGGTATTTTTGTTTATCTCTGGTCGGGGCGAAAGGATTCGAACCTTCGACACCTTGGTCCCAAACCAAGTACTCTACCAGACTGAGCTACGCCCCGAAACGACAGTCATTATAACAACATTTTTTTCGAATGCAAATTTTTCTTTCATTTTCTTTTCCGTTTTTCTATCATACCTGTGATGGGAAGAAAAATTTTATATTTTATTGTTTTTTGTACACTGTCCACGAATGTCATCGCCACTACACGTGATGCTCGACTGACAAACACAACGGGCTATAATTACAACTACATGTACCCATACATGAACAACCAGATGCGCACAAATCTGAATCCTGGTGTCACGCCATCTCAGAATTCCAATTTAATT
>JAWPOG010000044.1:0-15072 GCA_033345155.1 Alphaproteobacteria bacterium
TTCATCTGCAATTGGTTCACCCGCCGCATAATCATCATAGGCTTCAACATAACCAGTGTCTTCGTACACTGCTTCATCTGCAATTGGTTCACCCGCCGCATAATCATCATAGGCTTCAACATAACCAGTGTCTTCGTACACCGCTTCATCTGCAATTGGTTCACCCGCCACATAATCCGCATAGGTTTCAGTATAAACCGCTTCTTCCACCGCACTCGCTTCATCAACCGCATAATCCTGGTACACATCTGTACTGGCTGCATCCTCCCAAACCAACTCGCCCGTAGCATCATCAATAGTAGCATATTCCTGGGACTGCTCTACCACATATTCCGCATTATTTCTGTTCGTCCCAGCTACACGATTTGATTCTCTGCTTTCACGTGTAACAAACCTATTAGCATCTTCCCACACAGGCTCCGACGCCATGCTACCACGACCAGATTTTTTTCCACTTCTCCGCACAGAAGCCTTTTCACGACTATCCTCAACTATCAGATCCCCACCAACAACCTTGGTATTTTGTTTTTTACCATCCACCTTCATTCCGCTACGCACGGAAAAAGCCTCATACCCATCGCCATACTTACCACAATTTTTGCGCCCGCTGCGTGACACAGACAAAACATTACCGCCATCATCTTCTAAGACCTCGCGATGCAACAACGACATTTCCGTCCCACTGCACTCATCATCAAAACCAACTGGAATCTGATTGCCGTGCAACAAATTCGCACCCCCAGACCAGCCTTCGAAATTACCAGCCGACCCCAAACTAAAATTATTTTCCACAATCAAGTCCGCACCAATTTTAGAAACAACGCGAATATTATCCTGGGTCCTGTCGGCACACAATCCGCCAATACACGTTATCTCCACATCGGCATCAGACCCCGCCAATGGCCACGCAGGCACCTGTACCGGCGCAACAAAAGTTTCACTTGTCCCCAGCTGCATACCCCCCGACTGGTTATAATACCCCATTGGTTCTACATACTCACCCTGATCATAAAACACTTCGGATGTGACAACCTGCGGCAAATATTCCGCTGCAAAACAATACCCCGCAGCAGTTGCAAACATGGCAAAAATCAAAATCTTACGGAACATCAAAAACCTTCCTTTCTTTGACTATTATTCCTTATTATTAATTATTATAACAATTTGACCGAATCTGTGCAAGACCTAAAACGCACCTAAATCAACCAAAAAAATATTACGCATATAAATCGCACGAATCGGCAAAAGATGTTATACTGTGCCAAAACAAAGCAACATTTTCAGGGGGCATTATGGAAAACATTATTATCTTTGCATTGCTTGGCATAATCATTTTATTGGTTGGGGGTGTATCTTGGTGTATATACCGTATGAACCTTCGCATTGGCGACATCAGCAAAACCCTGGAACACCAGTACGCACTGATTGTCAAGATTCAATCTGTCTTAAAAAACAAATCCGCAACAAACGCAGTTGCCGAAAACGCAGAAATGATTTACCAAGACTTGTTGCAAAACCTGATTCCAATTATGGCATCTATTGACATTATGCCCCGCAGCACACCCGAACACCCATTATGGCGTGCACTGGGGGGCATTATGGACGAATACGCAAAAAATCCATTTGCACTGGAAAAATTGCGTCGCGCCATAAAACTTGATTCCGAGGTCGCACGCTGCATCGACAATTATATGCGCCGTGCGGACACATTTCTGCACCACTTAACAACAACAGAACCAGACGGCCTGTTATCAAACACATTCACAGACGGCCTGTTGGGACAATCACTAACATTTTTTGCTCAGGCGAAACAACTGGCCACGCAAAGTACTTGATATGGCGAAACTATCTGAAAATCTTATTCGTAAAATTTCGGCGAATCGCAATGAACCTGACTGGTTGCTGGCATGGCGACTGGACGCATACCACACATGGAAAAACATGACAGAACCCCACTGGGCAAACATCAACTATGCCACAATTGACTATGATTCGTTAAATTATTACAACAAACCCGCCCCTATTGACAATTCAGATTTAGAATCTGTATACGACAAAATGGGCCTGCCAGAAAATGAAAAACGCGCACTGATGGGCATGGCAACCGACACCGTTATCGACAGTCATTCAGTCCACACATCATACACATCCGAACTTGAAAAACTGGGCATAATATTTTTACCTTTTTCCGAAGCGGTCACAAAACACCCAGATTTGATAAAAAAACACTTGGGAAGCATAGTACCAGCAACTGATAATTTTTTCGCTGCCCTAAATGCCGCAGTATTCTCTGACGGCACATTTGTCTATGTTCCACAAAACACCAAATGCCCAATTGATTTAGCCAGTTATTTTCGCATTGAAACCGCCAAGATTGGACAATTTGAACGCACATTAATTATTGCTGACACAGGCGCAGAACTCAGTTATATGGAAGGATGCAGCGCCCCCCGTCGCCCTAATCACCAACTGCACAGCGGTGTTGTTGAAATTATTGCAATGGACAACGCAACTGTAAAATATGCAACCGTTCAAAATTGGTTTGCCGGCGACTTTGATGGCACGAAAAACACAGGTGGCATTTTAAACTTTGTTACCAAACGTGGAATATGTCACGAAAACGCGAAATTATTATGGACACAAATAGAAGTCGGCAGCGCACTAACCTGGAAATACCCATCCACGATTTTGCGCGGAAATCATGCGTACAGCGACTTTTTTTCACTGTCCATAACACGTGGCGCGCAAATGGCTGACACGGGCACAAAAATGATACACATTGGGGACAACACAACATCAAACATTGTATCATACGGTGTTGCACTAGATGCATCCAACCAAACATTTCGCAGTCTGGTTTCATTTACTGGCAACAATTGTACCAACGCATCTAAATGCGACAGTCGTATTATCGGCAACCATGCCACAGCAAACACCCTGCCACGAATCATTCACAACGGCCAACACAACACCCAATCGCACGAGGCCACAACCGGCACCATTGATGTCACCACATTAAACTATCTGAACATGGCAGGTATTGATACAGATTCTGCGATTGCTTTAATTATCGGCGCAGCCGCCACACCTGTACTATCCCGCCTGCCGATGGAATTTTTGGTTGAATCAAAACAATTAATACAAATGGCGCTATCCAAGGAATAAAATATGCTGAAAATAAAAAATCTTAATGTATCTTTTGGTGACAAAGAATTATTAACCGACATAAACATAACGGTCGCTCCGGGCGCACGCCATCTTTTATCGGGACACAACGGCTCTGGCAAATCCACACTGGCTCAGACAATTGCCGGCAACCCAGAATACCACATTACATCTGGAAAAATAATTTTTGACGGTCGAGACATAACAGATGAAAACGCAACAACGCGCGCCCTGCTGGGAATTTTTTTGGGCGCCCAACACGTTCCCGAAATTCCGGGCTTAACGGTCATCAGTTTTTTAAAACATTCCATATCAGCGCACATACATTTTCAAACAGGCCAAGATTTATCCATGGGCGAATTCTTGCAAAATCTGGAATCTGCGCGCCAGCGTCTGGACATTCCACGTGAATGGTTAAACCGCGGCATCAATGTAGGCTTTTCTGGCGGGGAACGCAAAAAATTAATGCTACTACGATTAATCATGACAAATCCGCGTCTTGCAATCCTAGACGAACCCGACTCGGGCTCTGACATTGCGACCCAGAACTTAATCGCACAAACGATTGCTGATATGCCCGACACCGCATTCATATTTATCAGCCATCAAAACGATTTTACAAATCAAATACACCCAACCCACACAAGTACTTTATCAAACGGGAAAATTATGATAAAATAGGTTTGAACAACCAAAGGTAAAACCATGAAAAAAAATAAAAGCAACCTGTTTTCAACTTGGATATTATGGTCGCCGCTAAAGTTCGCAGCAATATCTTTCGGCATAATGATAACAACGGCATTAATATACAGTTTAATTGCCAATGCCGTTTACGGCCCACAATTTACGTCTCAAACCCCAATGCTCATATTATTAACACTGGGCTTTCTGGGTGCAATAGCGATTCAGATACAAACCCTGCCCCGTAGAAAAATGGACCGCGCATCATTTATCACCATACACAACACACAAACAATCATATTATCCACATTGTTTATAATTGCATCATATCTGCTGGCACGACACTCGCAGCAAATAATCTTTTATTTACTGATTATGGAGACAAAACTATCCAACACATTTTTAATCATTCTGACTGCGTCATTATTATTTTTCCTGTATCTCTCTGGGTTATTATTTGCGAACTTTTATGCAAAATTCCGCCGCATACGCGAATTTAACATACCTGTTTGGAAAATAATTTGCAGCATGCCATTTGGATTTTCAGCCCTGTGGACACCTGGATATTTATTAGATTCCGAGACGGCAAAAAATCCAACATACGCCCCGAAATCTAAATATTTAAATCGCGCATCCAACTGGATTATATCGCGCCCTGCACACACGATATCGACATTTATTGTGATAACAACCTTGTCTGGCTTTTTCTTTGGTTTCAATTCGGTATTATTAACATTTTCTTTAACATTGATTTTCGGCATTTGGGCATTACAACGCGGCGCGAAAAACTTTGCAAAAAAAATGCCGGAAAAATACGCAAATTATACAGTCATACTTAACCTAGTATTATTAACTCTGTTCATCGGATTTTTTACACTGGTGCCATCTACAACACAAAATGCCCAGCTAACAATATCTGACACAGGAATAGTCGAAGTGCCCAAAAAATAAAACGCGCTATACGCACAATTTGTTGACACCCAAGGAAAAAAGATTATGCACGGAATTATAATTTTTACTGCCTTAATATTCTTTTTATGGATTGCACGTTCAATATTGATTCCATTACTGGTGGCGGCTTTTTTATGGTATTTAATGAACGCGATTTCAGATTATTATCGCCGTGCACTGCCATATAAAAGCCCCACTGATAAAAGGGAAAAAATAATATCCGGCATATTTGATTGGCTGTCCTACACAGGCACAATTGCGACATTGGGACTGATAATATACTTATTTGCGACACAAATTCGTCCGACATTTTCTGAGCTGTTTGCATCATTACCCGCGATTCAAATAAAACTGACTGAACTTGGCATATACTTATCCAATGCTGTCGGCATAAATTTCAATACCCACATGATGCCAAACCTGCCCCAACTGGCCGCAAGCGTGGGCGCATCAGTCGCAGGTATCGCAGCATCATTCGGCATAGTCTTGGTCTATCTGATATTTATGTTTGTGGAACAAAGTACCTTTAACAAAAAATTTAACAGCATGTTCCCATCTCGTCATCAAAATAAAAAAATGCGTTATATTTTGGACAGCATTGATACCAACATGAAAAAGTACTTGTTTGTAAAAACATCTATCTCGGCAATAACAGCCCTAATATCATTTATATGGCTACAATTACTTGGTGTAGAATTTGCGGGTATCTGGGCATTTGTCGTATTTATCACCAGTTATATTCCAACCATCGGCGCGATTATTGCATGTGCATTACCGATATTATATTCATTGGCATCAGCCCCAACATTACAACAACCTTTCTTGGTTGCCATTGGTTTAATTGCCCTGCAAATATTGTTCGGAAACATCATAGAGCCAAAATTAACTGGTAAATCCTTAAACCTATCCACACTGGCAATTTTAATAAATCTGGTGGTATGGGGTATGATATGGGGTATTGCGGGTATGTTTTTCAGTGTACCATTACTGGTGGCAACATACATTATCTGCGCTCAGTTTGATTCCACACGTTGGGTGGCTGTATTATTATCTGCAGACGGCCGAATTCCCGACAAAGACGAAGAATAAAAACGCTCTATACGCATAAAACCGGGGATTTAACCCCGGTTTATCATTGCAATTGCATTTTCAAGTATTACACATGCAGATTCAGAATCTAACCTTTCTTTCAATTCCCGAACCCGCACCCGTCCCATATTTTCCTGTGCGGTATAAGAAGTCAAATTTTCCTCGATGAAACAAATTGGCAAATCTGTTTTTGCGGCCAATTCATTGGCAAATTCGCGCACCATTTTTGTGGTATCTGACTCGCCTCTATCTGGATACAATGGCAACCCAATAACAATTCCTGTTACCCCTTCTGATTGTGCCGCTTCCCACACCAATTGCGCATGTTTCGCCCCGCCACGTGGTACAACAATCGGATCGCGTACAAACACAAATTCGCGCGATGGGTCTGATACTGCGACACCAATTCGGCGCAGTCCCCAATCAATCCCCAAAATACGCCCAGCGCGCGGAAAAGCCTTGAAATCTGGCAAAATCATTGTATAATCCCTTTACTTTGTAAATATAGGATTGAAAATGGCATTTAGCAAGCAACAATTACAAAAATTCGCAAATTTGATACGGATAGATATTTCAGACGAAAAACTGGAATCAATGAACATCGATTCAGTTGTTGAATGGCTGGACAAACTGCAAAAAATTGACACTACTGGCGTTGAACCATTACTAAACCCATCTGAACATAAATTACCAATGCGTGAAGACGTGGTAACCGATGGCAACATTCGCGATTTGGTTTTGGCAAACACACCTGATAACGCAGGCACATCCCGCGGATATTTTGCGGTACCCAAGGTTATGGACGGAGAATAAAAAATGATAAACTTGACATTAACACAGGCCCTTGAAAAATTAAACAACCGTGAAATTTCTGCCGTTGAATTAACACGTGCCTATCTGGACCGTATTGAAAAATACGGTGCGGACCTAAATTGCTATATCACAACCACACCTGAACGCGCGTTGGCTGATGCAGCCGCATCTGATGCACGCCGCGCCGCGGGCAACGCCCTGCCCTTGGATGGCGCTCCAATTGCAATGAAAGACCTGTTTGCGACCCGTTCCATTCGCACAACGGCGGCATCACGCATGCTGAAAAACTTTGTCCCCGAATATGAATCAACCGTTTCCCAAAATTTCATTAATGCCGGTACCGTCCTATTGGGTAAAGCAAATCTGGACGAATTCGCCATGGGCACATTCAGCAAGACATCTTACTTTGGCGCACCAATCAACCCTTGGCAAATTGAGCGCCAATTAACCGCTGGCGGTTCATCAGGCGGTTCTACATCTGCGGTGGCTGGCGGTCTGGCAATTGCCGCGACGGGCACCGACACAGGTGGTTCTATCCGTTTCCCTGCGGCAATTACCGGTGTGGTTGGAATGAAACCGACTTATGGACTGTGTTCCCGTTGGGGTTGCGTCGCATTTTCTTCCAGTCTGGATACCCCCGGCCCAATCACACGCACGGTTGACGACGCGGCGTTAATGTTGTCCGCCATGGCGGGACATGACCCACTGGATTCTACCAGTGCCACAAACGGCTTTACATGCACCGCGCCATTGGAACCAATCCTGGGCGACGGCAAAAAATTACGCGTTGGTATAATCAAAGAATTTTCAGATGTCAAAATTTCTGATGACATGAAAACATTATTTGAAAAACGTATTTCTGATTTGAAATCCATGGGCGCAGAAATTGTCGAAGTGTCTATTCCAAACGTCCTGGATGCATTGGCGGCATATTACATCATCGCCCCGGCCGAGGCATCATCAAACCTGGCCCGCTATGATGGTATGCGTTATGGTCTGCGTGTCGAAGGGACTGATTTAATCGACACATATAAAAAGACTCGCGCAGCGGGCTTTGGGGACGAAGTTCAGCGCCGTATGATTATCGGCACCGCAGTACTGTCCAGCGAATCATATGATGTATATTTCATGCAGGCCGCCCGTGTTCGTCGCATGATTGCGGACAGTTTTGCATCTGCATTCCAACAGTGTGATTTAATCGTATCACCATCATCTGCAGGCACAGCCTTGCCATTAGCATCAGACCTGACACCATTGGAATATTACGCATTGGATTTATTTACAGTTGCAATGAATCTGGCGGGCGTTCCTGCGTGCAGTGTACCATGCGGATTGGCACAAAACGGGTTGCCCCTGGGGATGCAGGTGGTTGGCCCACGCTTTGACGACATGCGCGTTTTGCAGTTGGCAAAACACATTGAAACTGTGGCCGCCATTGACAATCGTCCAACAACAATAATGGGGAAATAAAAATGACCGTAAAAACGGCCGCGTCTAAAAAAGAAATGGTGGCTAGGGACGGAATCGAACCGCCGACACAGGGATTTTCAGTCCCTTGCTCTACCAACTGAGCTACCTAGCCAACGCGGAACGAATAATAAGATACGAAAAATAAAAAAGCAAGGGAAAAAGATAAAATGTTTACAATAAAAGGCAAAACAGGTAATTGGGAATTGGTAATCGGACTGGAAACGCACATCGAAGTGTTATCTAATTCTAAATTATTCAGTGGCGCATCTGCGGACTATAATCCAACTGTTTCACCCAACACCCAGGTTTCAATGATTGATGTTGCGATGCCCGGCATGCTACCAGTCATAAACAAATACTGTGTCGACCAGGCCATCAAAATGGGGCTGGGATTAAACGCTGAAATTTCTCGCATCAGTCGCTTTGCTCGCAAACAGTATTTCTATCCTGACCTGCCCCAAGGTTATCAGATTTCGCAACCTGCGGACGAACCACCTGTTGTTGGTCGTGGCTGGGTTGAAATCATGGGCGATGATGGCACACCAAAGAAAATTTTAATAGAACGCGCTCATTTGGAACAGGACGCAGGCAAACTAAAACACGATGTGCACCCGACAAAATCATTTGCGGACTATAACCGCACAGGCGTTGCCCTGCTTGAAATTGTGACATTTTTAGACACAAAAAATCCTGAAAACAATTCTTATATCTCGTCCCCAGACGAGGCAGAAAAATACCTGCGTGAAATCCGTGAAATCGCACGCGCACTGGGTGTATCCAGGGCTAATATGGAAGAAGGTTCCATGCGTGCCGATGTAAATGTCTCCGTCCGCCGTGTTGGAGAAACCAAATTCCGCACCCGTACCGAAACGAAAAACATGGTGTCCTTCAAATTCATCAAAACCGCAATTGAATACGAGGCGCGTCGTCAAATCGAAATCTATGAATCTGGCGGCACCGTTTCCCAGGACACAATGCGTTACAACCAGGGCGAAGGCACGACATCCGTCATGCGCTCCAAAGAAGACGCACTGGATTATCGTTATTTCCCCGACCCAGATTTATTGCCAATTGAAATTACTGACGATCAAATTGAACGCATTCGCGCAACCCTGCCGGAATTGCCATCTGCAACCCGCGCGCGCTATACGGCGGATTTTGGGCTGTCTGAATATGATGCGGCACGTCTGACTGAAACGGTTGACATATCACATTGGTTTGATTCTGCGGTTGGCGACAAAAAACAAAATGCAAAATCTATTGCGAACTGGATGATAAGTGAATTATTTGCCCACCCTGAAAATTGGGATGTAAAGAACGAAAAATCAGGCATTGTCGATGAAATGCGTATTATCACACCATCGGACTTATCAGAACTGGTCGATATGATTAGCGAAAACACAATCAACGGCAAACAGGCCAAAGAAATCTTTATCAAAATGCTGGACGGTGAAAGTGGCACACCACGCGAAATTGCCGACAAATTCGGCATGAAACAAATGACCGACACCGGCGCAATCGAAGGAATTATTGACGAAGTAATCGCCACCAACCCATCCCAGGTTGAACAATATAAATCTGGCAAAGTTGGACTGTTGGGATTCTTTGTTGGTAATGTTATGAAGAAAACCGGTGGCACCGCAAACCCATCGGTTGTAAATGAAATTTTACGAAACAAATTGGCATAAAAAAAAGAGGTAAAAACATGGTTAAAATAATTACAATTGTAAAAAACGACCCAATTACAGGTGTTGAATACGGTACAATCGAAGTACCAGAAACAGAACTCGAAATCAGCGACAAAAAACATGCGGCGGCCTATGCCGATGCGATGGCACGCGTACAATCTGTACAAACACAAAAGTTTCGTGGCAACAATACCAAGAATAAATAATCATGTCCATAAATAATACCGCGGCATTTGTCAGATTGATGAAAATCCTTGAAACCGACATGGCACGTTCACGCATACGCAGTCGTGAATTACAACACCGCATGAACTACATACGTCGTGCAATGAACAAAGTTCACGCAATGCGATTCAAACGCATACGTTGCGAACGCACAAAACACAAATAAGAACACAAATGAAAAAATTCTTTATTCAGACCTTTGGCTGTCAAATGAATGTATACGATGGTTGGCGCATTGCCGCCATGCTGGAACACCACGGATTCGTGCGTACAGACAATATTTCGGACGCGGACATCATCATATTAAACACCTGTGCGGTCCGTGCCAAGGCAACAGATAAAGTATTTTCTGCACTGGGGCGAATCAGACGTGCTAAAAAGCCGTCTGCCCTGTTCGGCATTGTTGGCTGTGTCGCCCGTGAAGCGGGCGAATCCGCATTTCGCCGTATTCCCGAATTGAATTTCGTATTGGGGCCACAAAGTTATCATAAACTGCCTGAAATTTTGAATAATCCGGACACAAAGTTGTTCAATATTGACCTGGGCGGACTGGAAAAATTCGACACCCTGCCCCAAATGGAACGCAGTCCCCGTGTTGCCTATATTCCAATCCAAGAAGGTTGCAATCATTTCTGCACATATTGCATTGTTCCCTATACCCGTGGTCGTGAATTATCTCGTCCATTTAATGATTGCCTGCGCGATACAATTCATGCTGCAAAAACTGGTGCGATTGAAATCTGCTTTTTGGGTCAAAACGTAAATGGATATAAATACACAGATGAAAACGGGCGCACATATCGCCTGTCTGATTTAATACGTGAAACTGCAAAAATCCCGGAAATCATGCGTATACGCTTTACATCCAGTTATCCAACAGAAATGACAGATGACCTGATTGACATGTTTGCAGTCGAACCAAAATTACTGCCATTTTTAAACATGCCGATTCAAAGTGGCTCTCAAAATGTATTAACCCGAATGAACCGACCGTACAGTCTTGAATTATATACCGATATAATTAGCAAACTGCGTATTGCGCGTCCCGACATTCAGATCTCGTCCGATTTCATTGTTGGCTTTCCCGGTGAAACCGATTCGGATTTTGCCGAGACAATGAAAATTGCCGAACAGATAAAATACATAAATTCATATTCATTCAAATACTCTCCTCGCCCGCATACAGCCGCCGCCCTGATGCCTGACCAGGTCCCAGAAAATACCAAGGTCGCCCGTCTGGCGCAACTGGACTCGTACTTGAACGAGATTCAGCGCAATTTTAATGAATCTTGCATTGATAAAACTATGGAATGCTTATTCGAAGGCCCAGATAAAACCGGTCGTCATTTAATATATCGCACCCCATTCATGCAACAGTGTATTGTTCCCCACCGTGAAAACGCCCCTGTTCTGGCAAAAATAAACATCACTGCCGCCAACAAGGCATCATTGCGTGGAAAATTTATTGAATAAACTTAAAACACTAGCCGTGCATCAACAAAAACCTGATAAGAATACACATCAAACATTTCTAACATCGCCACACCAACATCTGCGCCAACATTATCATAAGACGACCAGAATCCCGCACGCACCTGCGCCATAAATTCATTTTCAGAATTCGCGCTAACCCCAGCAACATAACCATATTGCATCCCCAGCATTTGATATTCATAGCCTATATCAACACCAATGCGTCCTCGTACATCAACATTAAATTCATCTAACACACTGTTTTCTCTCAAATCCACACCAACAAACGGCATAACCCGCAACGAATCGGACAACTTGTATTTATACCCGAAATCCAAGTCACCATTTATCGATAAAACATATGGGCTGTTCATAACTTTATTATCATAAAAGACATTTTCTATATCAAAATCAAACCTGGCAAAATCGACCATACCACGCACAAATAAATTATTTTCCATTAAATAATCTGCAAACAAATTCAAGCCATAGTATATTCCATCAAACTGATCTATATCTGTTTTATAATCGACATTACCGATATATAACCCTGCTCCTACATTCAATTGCCCAATCTGAATTACATTTCCCATTCGTATTGAATACGAATAAAAATCATCAGACGATATAAAATCGGTTTTTATTTCCAACCCGCCTTTATTAGCAAATCCAATTTTATCAAATGCTTTGATAGTTCGCACAGGCCGCAACAATCTTTCTGGATTTAACCGCACGCTTTGATTTACAATCCTGTGTACAGCCTCAATATCTGTCGCCAAATCCAACTGTTTCAATAACGCATCATTTGGATTTGTTTCACGTAATTCATTCAAAAACACCCCAAGATTATCATTTTGCAACACCTTAACATAGTCTGTTTCACGCACACGTTTTATATAATAATCATCATCCTTGACATAACCATGATACAAATACAATGGATCCGTATTCTCAAGATTTAAACCCAACCAACCATCACCAGATAAATTTTGCACAATCGGCCCATCCCCCAACCCAGACACATCACTGATATTAAGTACGACCACACCTCGCAATTCTACAAGCAGCTCATCATTAAATTCACCGCCATCAATATCAATCGAGCTGTTCTTCAGTACAATTTTATTCAACCCGTCCTGCCAGCCTCCCAAATCCACACCTTGTACCCCATCTAAAAACAAAGTATATTTCACATCGCTTTCAACTGGGTTCATTTCATCATCTTTGGTCACCATCTGCACAACACTGGCATTATCGCCCACTTCAAAATCCGCTACAAAATTACCATAATTTTTTATTTGCAATTCACACGCTTCACAGACAATAAACTTTGAATCAACCACCCCATAATTAACAAATATCAAACTGCTGTTAACATTAACAGTCGTCGGCTTAAAATTCACATATTCATTCACACAACTATGTTGAGCAATATTAACAACCCCACCAAACGTATCCCCATTAAACGAAACAGCAAATGCGCCAAACGGACACAAAATGCACACGCAATAAATTACAGGAACTGCTTTCATATCTACCCTATTAGCAAGATAGCAAACAAAACCTAATTCCAAAAGAAAAAAAATAAAAACCCCGGCAAACACCGGGGCAGAACGTCAAAATATCATCAACATAAATTATTTTTCTAATTTACCCCAACCGGCCTTGTATCCACCATCACGTTCCAGATAGATATTTGCACCACACAACTGGGCCGCACTTAACCCTTGGATAATATAAGTCTGACTTAAATGACGACTTTCATCAGCCTGCAACATTGGCATTTGCACATTAATCAGTTTAGATTTATCACAGCATTTCGCGTCATTATAACAAGAACTGCACTGATACAACCTTACATTGTACTGGACACCTGGGCGCAAATCCTTCAAATCGACCATCATTTTCAGACCGCTGTCTGTATCCTTGAATTTAATATGTCCCATTTTTGATTCACCACCACGGCTGCTGTGGGTGTACATTTTTGCATAAACATGATTTACATCGGCATCTTCGTATGTCTGATAAACAACAATTGAATCTGTTTCTTCTACGACGGCAACCGGCTGAACACGTTGCGCTTGTTTATGATGAGAATGTTGCTGATGATGACGTGCCTTTTTATTTGGACATTCCATCATACAACCAGATAGCAGTACCGCCGCACCTAAAACAGATGCGAACATATACAATTTTTTTGCAAAGTTTTTCATATTATTTTCTCCTTTTGTTCAGTGTATTTACACACCATAAGTCTAATATAAAAAAACACATTTTGCCCCAGGTTTGATTCCCTAGGAATCGCCGGATTTCATGCGTACAGCGCATTTTGAAACCAATCCTATAACACAAGAATCGTATTTATGTTATTGTTAAAACCAAAGGGGGAAAACATGTACGAATTAATGCAAAAACTTATCGCATTCAAATACGCATGTAAAATCAATCACTGGTCCACAGACAGTTATTCAAAACACCTGTTGTTCGACCGTCTGGGTGAAGACATCGACACCTGGGTCGATTCGATTGCCGAAGATTACTTTATGGCACGCAACAAAAAACAAGTGTTCAAATCAGATATTTTAAATTCAAAATTTATCGAACAAAGCCCAGAAAAAATGTGCCTGAACATAATATCACATTTGGAAGAATTACAATCTGGCGATGAAACAAATGCAGGCATGGATTCATTACTCAGCGCAATCGAAGAAGGCTTCTTAAACAAACTGGCCCTGGCAAAATTGATATAATCAAAAAAAAGTAGGTTATTTTTTGCTAAAATAAAAATCCCCCAAACGGGGGATTTTTCATCAGAACATAAATCTGATACCGACATCGCCACCAAAATTATGTAATCCAGATTGAATATCAACATATGTATATCGCGCTGCGACATCAACCGCAAATCGCTCCATATCAAATGTCATACCCAACGAAGCCTGCGCTGCAACACGTGTTTTGCTGTCACTGTGATGTGGCACTAAATCGCCATGCCGTTTAACATCAGCAAATGCCATACCGACACCCATACCGACAAACGGTCTTACAACTTCATACGCACTGTATTCCCAGTACGAATTCCACAACAAAGTTTGCAACTTAGTTTCTACATCTATTGCACCATATGTACCAAAATTTTGCTGATCGGACAATTTACCAAAATACGACCATTCAATTTCCGAACGCACGGTATCACAAACCTCTAGCCCCAACGCAGCGCGTCCCTGAAAGGCATAATCTGTCATAGATTCTTTATCGCCTTCATATTTATAGTTCAGGTTTGTATAACTCATACCACCACGCAGTCCCACATAAGGGTCCAGCCCCCACATTTGCCAACTGCTGCCTTTGTCTGGATGATTCATCGCGAACGCAGGACACGCAATCAGCACCGCCAGTGTTGAAATTGCCAACTTTTTCATTTTTTCTCCTTTTGGGTTTTTGTGTTTCAAAGTTTCATGTCAACACCCATATTTTACCAAGCCTGCACAAACATTTGCATAGGTATGATTCCCTG
>JAWPOG010000003.1:0-40930 GCA_033345155.1 Alphaproteobacteria bacterium
GTGTTTAACCTTTTGTGTGCTGGTAAGTGGTAAATCTTCGGTCGTGATGGCAAAATGCGTCACCCACTTATAACTGGCAACCTTTTTATTTGCCGCAGCGATTTCCGCCCCCAGTTTTTCAATCGTCATATCTGGTTCAACACTGAACACAGCATACGTGACGGTTTTATCTTTGACCTTGTGTTCAAATACGGCAACATTCTTTACACCTGGGATTGTGATATACATACCTTCCAGTTCATCTGGATAAACATTTTTACCACTGTCCAGAACGATAACTTGCTTTTTACGGCCCGCAAAGTGCAATTCACCGTTTTTGTCCATTGATACCAAGTCCCCTGTATTAAAGAACCCACGTTCATCAAATACTTCCTTGTTGGCATCTTCGTTATTCAGATAGCCACCAAACACCTGATGACCGCGCAACCACAAAACCCCAACGCCGTCTTCGTTTTTATCACGAATTTCACATTCGTTATTAAGTGTTGGCCCACCAAACGCAAATGGGAAACGTTTTTTAGTTGGCTTAGAAATACAGATTGGCCCAACTGTTTCTGTCAAACCATACCCCTGGATAAAGGTCAACCCCAACCTTTCGTAAAATGTTTCTACCTCTGGCTTGGTTGCAGCACCACCTGCAATCAACAAGCGCGCGCGTCCACCGAACACATCCAAAATTGGACGCTGCACCTTGCGCACCAGTGCGCCCAGACCGATTTTCTGTAAAGTCTTGCCATATTTTAACACAAAAGATACCAACCACCATTTTTTCTGTGCTTTGACATTATCGATAATTTTATTACGGAACACTTCCCACAGACGTGGCACAGCAGGAATAACCTGGGGACGGAATTTCTTAAAGTCTGCCATAATTTCTTTTGGATTAACGGTCGACTGCAATAACACCCCCGCGCCAAAGTGCACCGTCGCCAGGATTTCAACCCCAAACCCAAACACGTGATACATCGGCAAGAACCCATACAGAATATCCCCTGGTCGAATCCATTCCGCCATTGATTCCAACGAATTCGCACATTCAACCAAATTAAAGTGCGTCAATGGCACAACCTTTGGCGCACCGGTTGAACCCGATGTGAACGACATTGTCGCCACATCCAATGATTCCAGTGCCGCCGGCTTTAAATCTGGATTTACCTTGCCGTCCTTTTTGGTAATATCATAGAATGTAAATTTATCGGTTTTAAATACAAAAGACTTTTCCGCACAAACCAACTTACAATTTGTCGTTGTTGCCATATTGTCATATTCAAACGGTGTCAGATTTGTATCCAGCAACAACACCGTCGCCCCCAAATACCACAATGCAAACAGTGTGATTGGAAATTCTGGAATATTATGTGATAAAATACCAACAACATCACCTTTTTGAACACCCACCTTGTCCAGGCTTGCTGCACGTGCCTTGACCAAATTAATAAAATCTTTGTATGCAACACCTTCGCGCACCAGGAACAAATTATCCGGCCATGTTTGCGCTGTGCGTTCTAACAACTGATACATATTCATGTTATAAAATTCCTTGTTGTTTTTTATATTGGACACCGATATTATACTCATGAATCCAAGGAAAGCAAACATGAAAATCTTGACCCTTAATATCAATTCAATTCGTGCACATATAGAAAGTTTTATTGACATACTGCGTCATGGCGAATACGACACAATCATGGTCCAGGAATTAAAGGTTGAAACCGCCAGTTTTCCCCACATGTTGTTTGATGAATTTGGCTATAATGTCAAGGTTTTCGGGCAAAAATCCTGGAACGGAGTTGCGATATTTTCTAAATATTCAATCGAAGATGCCACGCTTGGCATGCCAAACTACCCAGATCCAAACGCGCGTTTTCTTGAATGCGTGGTCGATGGTCGTGTACGCCTGATTAACACGTATATGCCAAATGGCGACACGGTTGATTCGCCAAAGTTTCCATATAAATTGGAATGGATGCGCGCATTCACGGACTATATTTCCCAATACTTGGATTCGCCCGAACCCGTGATTATCGGTGGCGACTTTAACGTTGCAATCGAAGACCGCGACATCTGGAAACCCAAGAATTACGAAGGCATCGCCATTTCTGCCCCGGCGGCACGTGCCATAATGAACGATTGGTTGAATGCGGGCTGGGTTGACGCATGGCGTACATTGCACCCAGATGAAATCGATTACACATGGTATGGATATCGTGGTCGCGACACCGTCGGCAACAAACAAGGGCTGCGCCTGGATTACTTTCTGTGCAATAAAACGGCGGCTAAAATGATTAAAAATTGCGAGATTGATATCGATCCGCGCCTGGCCTCTAAACCCACCGATCATTGTGGATTAATGCTGGAATTAAACTAGCACAAATCGAAACACCGCGAACCGATTGGCATTTAATCCCTTACCCGGGCTAAATCGTCATACTGTTTATATTTAGCATCACCCGTTTCGCGATATTCATACCCCGCACCACCCGCCGAATAGATATTAAATAACTCTGTCACCTTATCAACCGCTGCACGCATCATTTGGGCGGTTTTTTCCGCATCATATTCAATCACACGCGCATCATTGTTTTTCAGTTGTAAAAATCGCATAATCGGCGCACGCGACAACGCAGATGTTTTAATTGGGAATCCACCCGACTGCAAAATATAGGCTTCCAACGGCAATTGCGGCATATTGCCCTGCTCTAACTGACTTTTTGATGGTGCGGCACCTGTTTTAATATCCATCACACCACCATCCCAAATCCTATCTGCACGCGCACGAACGTTGCGCCCGGCGATTTTTACCGACCCACCAATTTCCGCATATGCGTTTTGCACACTTGTCAATTCATTTGCGATAACCGGCGCAATTTCCACAAATCTTTTGTGCCAGAAATGAAATATCACACTGCCCGCGCCCAGTTTTTCCAACGCACGCCGGTCCATTTCTGCAACCAATGCGTCGGGACGTAAATCCGTCGCACGTTCAACCACATCGTGCACCAGATTTCCAAAATCACGCGCATCAACCCCAACCCAGTAATCATCCAACACCCGCAACCGCAAAATATGTTTCACATAGAATGAATATGGATTATGAATCAAATGTTCCAATTCCGTCACATAGACATCCGACCAATCGGCGGGGGGCGTTGGCGCAGAATAATCCAAAGGTTTATATGGTACATCGTCGCGTGCCAACACCGCATCCAATATTTCTGTGTCTGTATTAAACGCCCCCCGTCGCGCAATCACACGTGATAAAAACCTGGACTCGGTCGTTTGAACGCCACCGGCAATCACCGACCGCAACCAATACACACATTTTCCGCACGACAGATTCATAAAATCCAATGCCTGCAGGGACACCTTGCGATTTGGTGATGGTAATCCAATTTTTTCCGCCACCGCACGTGGCAACCATGCGTTTTCATACCCACGCGATGGGAACATCCCCTCGTTCAGTCCCGTCAAAATCACAACATCAGCCGTCTGCATACGCGACTCAATCGTCCCCAGCACAACCGCCCCTGCCCCATCATTCATCGCCCCCCGCACAGACACCCCACTCAATACATCCGCCACAAATGCGCGCGCATCAACCAAAGTTAAATTTATCCCTGCCACTTTCAACGCATTTGACATCTCGCGAATTGCGATCCAAATCTCCACATTATCTTCTGCCACAAACTTTGGTTGCATTTGCGACAAATACAAATCCACAATTGCCGCAATTGTATCAAACAAATCCCCATGATGCTCTGCATACAATTTATCAAACAAATTTGATTTTTGCTCAATCCAGTCATCCAATAAATTCAGCACTGCACGCCCTGCCGCACTGGCTGCACCAGACACACCCCCTGAAAAGTCCGCCATTACCCCACGATTACGCAACGCACCTGCAATCCTTTGATTTCCTGCGGCATCAGGTGTTATCACCAACACAGACTTTTCTTCCGCCACCGCCCGCGCAGCAATTTCTGCAACAATTTCAGCCTCGACCTCTTCCCTGGGGGCAGTTATCAAGTGACAGTTTTCCAATCCTGTATCCACCGCAGAATTTGCACAATCATTTCCAAACGCATAATTCATAAAGTCAATTTTTGACGCCCCAACATCAATCAAGCAAACATCTGCTGGCGCCACCCCAATACGACTTAAAAACTTATATTCTGAATTATACGGATTAGTATCCAATTCAAAGTCCGCCACCCTTCCATCAATTTTTCCAGATAAAATAATCCGCCCATGGGGTATGCCCGCAACATTTGCCATCAAGTCAGCAGTGGCCGGCACACTGGCGGTAGACGCACACACAATCACCAACTTGTATTTATCCAACTGATTTATCCAGGCACGAATATCACGATTGCGTGCAGTTGTACTGGTCACACGCCCACACGCATACTTTTCCATAAAACTCGACAAAATCCCCAGAATTTTTGCCTTGCTCTGAAAATGCGATGCAAACTTTTCGTCCACTAACGACGTCCAATCTATTGTTGCGGCATCCACACCCTCGTTTTCCAAATAATCCTGCATACGCACTAAATCGTGGGCTACAGCCAATGCAGTTGTTAAATTACCCACATTTGCGTCCGCTGCAATCAGTCGTGTTAAAATCGCCACCCTTTCCATATTTGAAATAACATCTGGCGCACTTTCCACATTTTCCAAGTCCGCTTCATCAACCCCTTCGCCCAGTGCAACCAAACGCGGCAAAATCGCCACACCACCTGACCGTTCAGCAATCATTTTTTCAACTGTACGCACTGCACGCCGACTTGGCAGAAATATCAACATATCCGCCACATCAACCCCAGACCCTTCCATCACAGTCCACAACGCATCAGCCATCCGCGCTGGATTTGTCGCACAAAAGATATTTTTATTTGATACCAATTGTTTCCCTTATCGGTGCTAACCCTGTTTTCTTTTCCGCAGATGTCTGCAATATTTCCGGCACCATGGCACCATGGTCAGTATGTTTAATTTCATGTTGTTTTACCTGGCGTACTTTTTTATCTTTCTTCGTATAAACGATTTGATATGCAATTGCATTTGCGTCACAAAAATCCATCAAATCTAAATCTGCATCTTTTACCCCAATTCGCGAATCAATCAAAATGAACAACCGCTTTAATTGTCGCCGTGTCATCAGATATTCTTCTAATCGCGTCAGCCACCGCATAGCATCTGTCTTGGACACACGCGCATAACCATACCCCGGCAAATCGACAATCATCACCCGATCATCAACATTAAACAAATTCAAGCTCTGCGTCCGTCCCGGCGTATTCGAAGTCCGTGCCACAGGCGCCCCCACAACCGCATTAATCAGCGATGACTTCCCCACATTACTGCGCCCAATAAATGCATATTCTGCGAAATGCGTATTTGGCAAAGACTTTACTGTTTCAAAACTGCCCACAAATTTAATCATCTGCGCCCCCCTTATCTAACAATCGTTTATAGGCTTCTTTTTTTGAAATACCTGTTCGCGCCGCCAAATCTGCCGCCGCCGATTTCATAGAAGTCGCCGCAATATCATTTACAATTTCTGAAATCTGTGCGTCTGACATTTTAATCTCGGGCCGTGGTGCAACGACAATAACAATTTCCCCACGTGGCGGTGTGATATTCATCAGTTCTGCCGGATAGCCGATAATTGTTTCCTCGTGAATCTTGGTAATTTCACGCACAATCGCAATTTTACGTTCTGGCATCACACGTGCCATAGCCGCAATTGTCGCCATCACACGATTCGGGCTTTCGTAATAAATGATGGTATGTGGAATTTTATTATCATCACGTAATTTCTTCTCGTCAAAGAAACCACAGAATGTAAATCTGTCTGTCGGGAACCCACTTAACACCAATGCCGATATACACGCCACCGGCCCCGGCACCACAAACACTGGCACCCTCGCCGCTCGTGCAGCGCGTACTGCACGAAATCCAGGGTCAGACACCCCCGGCATCCCCGCATCAGACACGACCGCCACGGCTGCACCATTTTGAATTTTTTCAATCAATCCTGATACAACATCACGTTCATTATGCTCGTGACACGAGATTCGTTTTGTTTTTATATCAAAATGCGTCGCCAGTTTTCCAAACACACGCGTATCTTCGGCTGCAATTAAGTCCACATTCTGCAAAACCTCAATCGCGCGTGGCGACATATCCGATAAATTTCCAATTGGTGTACCAACAATGTAAAGCCCCGATTGCATTCGAAATCCTTTTATAGTAAAATGATACAAAATAAAATGGATTTTTCAATGCTTATAAACAGATTTTTTAGATATATCAGTGCAATTTTAGTCTTGGCAGGTTGCGCCCGTTTTGATGATTTCACAACATCGTCTGACTGGTTTAACGAATACGACGGCATGCAGCCCGGCACCCCAACCCAAATGTACGGCGTCTTGTCTGACGGCTATGGCACAATTGAAACATCCGATCTGACCCACCGCATGGCGGTATTATTGCCCCTATCTGGCGACAACGCCGCCATTGGCAAAACAATCCGCACATCTGTTGAAATGGCGACATTAAAGAACGCGCCAAAAAATTTAACTGTGTCTTTCTATGATACTGCAAAAAACCTGAACGAAACAATTAGCACGGTACTTGCAACGAACCCCGAAATTATCATAGGCCCCGTATTTTCCGCCGATGCCCAGGCATTACGTAATGCCAAGCCTGAACAACTGCCTGTATTATCCTTTACATCTGATGCGGATGCATTGGGCGATGGTTTAATGACCATGAACTTAATGCCCTCCAACGGAATCGAGGCTATTGTCCGTGAAATGATATCTGACAAGGTAAATCGATTTATTATTCTTGCGCCTGACACAGACTCGGGCCATCTGATTGCTGGTACGGCCAAAAGTGCTGCGGACATCTATGATCTGCCATTATCTGGCATATTCTATTACGATTCTGCGAACCCCGATTCGATTAAAAGTACGGCATCCCGCGCATCGATGCACAGCGCGCGCACTGCGGCACACACCCGCGCCCGCCAGGTTTTATCAGACATCCTGGTTAACGAGCAGTTAACCCCAATCGAAAAATCAAAACTTCATGCCCAATTGGAAAAACTGGAACGCACAGAAACAATCGGTAATGTGCCATATGATGCGGTATTATTCCTGGGTAATGGCGACGACACAAAATCATTGGCATCATATCTGCGATACTTTGATGTATCTGCCCGCGATGCCAGATTTTATGGCACCACCATGTGGGACGGTTCGGACATAGCATCTGACACCACCATGGTTGGCGCAAAATTTGCCACCATGCCCAACACGAACCCCGAATTTTCCACCCAATACGCCCAGATTTCTGGCACTGTACCAAACCGTCTGGCAACATTTGGCTATGACGCAACGAACATGGCAATCGGCATGATATATTCGAACAAATCGAACGCGGCCTATTTATTAGACCCCAGTGGTTACATGGGTACAGACGGCCTGTTCCGAATGCAGCCAACTGGTGCGTCCGAACGCGCGTTGCGCATTATGGAACTGGACGGTTCTGGCACCGCCCGCGAATCCAAGGCCGCCCCAACAAACTTTATATCACCATTGTATAATATCGAGCAACGACACATCAATCCTGCCGAACAGATGGACTTGGAAACACCGGGCATTGACCCAGATGATTACCTGGATTTGCCCGAACATCTATCCTCCAAGTACCGCAGCAAAACCATCGGCACAAACATCACCGTTGCCCCAACGGTACAAAAAAGTAAAATCATTGCTATATTACCTGAACAAGACGATGATGTAATCCAAACTCAAAATTTTACCCCAATAAGATTGGAATCCATATCTCGCACTTACATCGACGATTACGAAATATATGAATAAAGGATAAAATAAACAACCATGGTTACCAAGAAACGAGAACACAAAAAAACAAAAAAAACAATATTTGCCAAATCAGAACAGGGATATTTTCCCGACATGTGGTTAAAAATCATTTCTATTATGCATCCAAAATTATACCAAAAATATCAAGAACGCAAAGATATCCAGGTTAATTTTTCCATGGCAAAAAACACCCAAGACATATTGAAATTGCGCGCGCAATTTGAAAAAAGATATATCGACACTCCCAGCATGGAACAAATAGATACCGTACTTCAAGAATACGAGGCTTCGGAAAAAAACGAAATGCAAGCCATATTGATGAAAGATTGCGCCACAGAAATAATCAATGATTTACGAACTATTGAATCGAACAAAAAATACCAACAGGTTATCCAACTGTTAAATCAGAACATACAAAACCTTGCGAACAATCAAGAAATAACCGCATCCAACGCCTCGCAACAGATTTTGAACAAAATCACCTTCAAACGCGAACCTTTACTTCATTTCAATCGCTTGATTGAACGCACATCCTTGGGCAAACGGAACATTCCTCGGGAAACCATACTTAATCTGACAAAAAATTTACCTGGAACCGTATTCTATTCTCCAACGCCAAAAACAGGCGAAGCCATAGAAAAATATCTTAAACCCTTTGACCGGGCCGTAAACAAAAACAGACAACAAACTGACAACAAATATCACTTTATGATGTTGCTTTTGCTCAGATACAAAATAAAAACAGATGCACTCAGAACATTTGATTTACTAGCGAAACATCACTTAAACAAATTAAAACAACAAAAATTAAAGCAAGACAATTGGAACCTTAACCATAAAATGGGTCTAGCGCATCAAAAAATCGCAAATGCGCTTGGCCCTGTTGACCCTGTTGCGCGCAGCATCGCAAAAATAAAACAAAAAATTCAGCTTACACACACAAAACAATTTGCAAGATAATTTTCATAAAATTATCCAAGAACACCCAGAAAGTTAAGCGATTTTTAGAAACAGGTTTAACACACTATCGTATTGGCAAAATAATGGGTGTAAAAACCGCACCTTTATGGTGCGGTGTACCTTTTGGTGAGAGACAGCTTGCACTAATCAAGCAGAAAACAAACAAGAATTTTCCGATTTAATGTTGCAAGTGAAATTGTTTAAAGAACGGTGGTTAAATTAATATACCATATGGCTTAAACCATAAACCAAGAATGCAAACCATAAAACACACAATACTATGGCGATACATCCGATATGTTTTTTATATTTTGGCGCAATAATTCTTGATACAAAGAAAACAGCGATAGTTGGTAATATTAATAAATCTAAAATAATAAAAACATTTCCGTATGAATTCCATAGTGCAGAACTGTAAAAAAAGTGTTCAATCCATGCACAAAACATTGTGCAAACCCACCATGTAAAACATATAGCAGGCAATAATACAACCCAACGAAAAACATCAAGACCTTTGTATGAATTAGTTTTTTTCATGTTTTTACCCTTTTGTTGATAAAATTATATCACATAATTTTATTATACTAAAATTAAAAAGAAAACCGCACTTTAAAAGTGCGGTGCATCTTTTGGTGCCAGTGGCTGATTCCCTCGGACTCAGTCCTGCGGGGCATTCGTTAGCACTCGAACTGCGCAAACGCTTGTTCTCGCTTACTCATTGTCGAACCTGCAATCTTTCGATTGCGTGTTTCAAATCCATAAGCCACGTCCACAGAAATAAAAATCTTCAAAAATTTTGTTCCTGCAATTTTTGTGATTTTTCTAATTGTCTATTCTCGTATTCGCCATGCGCTGACGCTCTGGCGTATCCAGCCACCCCACCCTACCAAAATAAAAACACCCCCTTTCGGGGGTATTTTTATTTCTGGTGGGAGTGGCTGGATTCGAACCAGCTCAGGCTTAAGCCAACAGATTTACAGTCTGCCCCGGCTCTCCAACTCCGGCGCACGCCCGATCTTTTAAAAATTGTCAAAAACGAGAATATGCGACGATTTTGATAAAGGCGAGTGTACAAAGCGTACACGACCGGAATCAAAATCAAGCAGATTCCATTTTTCACAATTTTTTGGTGCGGGCAGAGGGAATCGAACCCTCATTTCAAGCTTGGAAGGCTTGCATACTAGCCTTTGTACTATGCCCGCAACAAATTCAAAGCCAACTGATTATATAATAATAGAAATAAAAATCAAGCAATTATTCGCTTATAATAAAAAACATAAAAAATCCTAGACAAACATAAAAAAACATATGATATAATACAACCACAACCAAACATAAAAACCCAAGGGGGAAACACACATGAAAAAAACTTCATTATTTACATTGCTCTGCATTTTGGCAACGGGCGTTGCGTCTGCGGGGTTTACTGGTCCTGATGCACCTGCGGCAACGGCACAAAACGAACGCGGCGGATTTGTCAGCGGTGCCGAAACCGTCGTCACTATAAAACAGGTTAATGAAATGCGTGATGATGTCCCGGTTATTATCCAGGGCAAAATTATCCAGCGCATGGGCGACGAAAAATACTTATTCGAAGACGGCACAGGTTCCATCACAATTGAAATCGATGATGACAATTGGCGCGGCCAAACAATCACCCCAGAAGACACCGTAAAAATGTACGGCGAAATTGACCGCGGTCTGTTCAGCACCCAAATCGATATCGACTATGTTGAAAAACTGTAAATAAAACCCCCGGACGGGGGATTTTTAATTCCCCTCCCGTAAGGGGGGCGGACCGGCGCATGCCGGTGGAGAGGGTTGCTTATATAAATAAAAGTTTAGCGTGGTAAATATAAACAGATTTTTTGTAAAAAAACTGTCATCCCGTGGCTTGACCACGGGACCCAGGTAATGAAAACCTTTGTTATTTGTACGCGCTTTGCGCGCATAACCTGGGTCCCGGTGTCAAGCACCGGGATGACAAGTGCTTTAATTGCGCTTTGCTCTTTGCGCGCATAACCTGCCCCCGTGTGTGGGGCGGGCGGAATTCCCGACAATTTATTGGCGTTGGAATTCCGGGGTGGGGGGTGTTAGTTATATCGAGGCACAAAATAATTATGCACATCCAGATTGTCTTGTATGCACCTGTGCGCGGTTTTAAGTCCCTATCCCCCGCTTGCGCCAACAAATAAAAATCCCCCATCCGGGGGATTTTTTATCGCAACGGAGGAAAACAATCGCCCCCAGATTCCGGACAACAATTAAACCCTAAATCATACATATCTGTATAAACCTCGCCCGGACAACATCCATGCTTATCTGGCATTTCACCATTATCACACACCGACATATCAGACGGGGTCAAAACATCACGACTGGCATACGCCCACATCCCTAAAACAAACCCGACCAAGAACGCAACAATAATCGCCAAACAAGAATTCAAATTCTTTTTCATACTCTCGCCTTATTATAAGCTTATTCTATTGGGGGAAAACACATCCCGTCGCCTTCTTTTGGACAGCACGCAAAAATCGAATCCCCCAAATCTTTGAACACTTCTTCCCCACAGCATCCAAATCTGTTTGGTTTACTGCCATCGGCGCACAACCCTGCATCCAAATTCTCCAATTCCTGTTCTGGGGTAATATCAGGCTCTGTCGGCACTGACTCTTGGGCAACCTCGACTTCTTTCTGCGTTTCTTCTTCGTCGGCAACTGCCGCTTCTTCTGTCAAAGATTCCTCTACCATGACGGTTTGTTTTATCACATGCGCCCCACCAGATGTTCTTCTGCCACGTGCGACCTTTACACAATTTTTACGATAACTTGCTTTCAACTGATTTTGCTCGGTCGTTTCTTCTTCTGTTGGAGTTGCAATCTGCTCTATCTCGGAAATCCTTGCGGACATATCCGCACAACTCATACGCTCTACAATCACCACTTCCTCGCCAGCAACTGCTGTGGTTGCAAACAAAACACCAAAAATCGCAAAGAACTTTTTCATATCTAAACCTTATTGTTCATTAATGATTTTTTCGACTTCCAGTATAAAGTCAATTGCAGGATTTGTTAACTTTTTCGCGGTTTCAAAAATCTCTTCTGCTGCTGCCTGCATATTCAGTCTTTTGTATGTCTCGACAACTTCTATTGTTTCATGATTAGTAAATTCGTCATCTTCCAGCGCGCGCGCAATTTCCAATTCTTGTTTTGCCAATTCAACATATTTTGCACTATTTTCCGCGCACCCACGTTCTGATAAATTCGCATAAATTTTTGCACGATCTATTCTGTCATCTGCATTTGCTTCTGTTCCACCGTATGGCAATCTTTCCAACAAAGACGCTTCTATTTGTTCACATGTTGATTTTGCGCTTTGTTGTCCGCCAAGTGCATCAATTATCGCCATTTCACGTACAATTGCGGCACGATATTTATCCTTGTTTTCATCACACCCGTGTTGGAATAACGTTTCATAAACACGAACATTTGCCTGATGGTCTACAATATTACCTGAATTTTCATCATTTAACCAACGCAGTTGAATTTCTTCAATAACAGCACATGTTTCTTTTTGTTGTGTTTGTTGTATTTCTTGAACAGCCTGAACCAGTGTTGATTCTTGTTGTTCTGTTTTTCTATCACTAATTGAAACACCAACCATCAACCCGCATATAAACAACATAATCAGAGCCAACCAGCCCCTGATTTTCTGACCACGCGTATGAACACATTTATAAATTTTTTGATTTTGTATTTTTTTCATAACTCCCTCCTGTTGTTTTATATTATACCACAATCCCATTATTTATTGTAATTGTTCTGTCTGCACGTTCTGCCAAGTTCATATCATGCGTCACAAACAACATTGCCATCTTGTTCTTGCGCACCAATTCCATCAGCAAATCAAACACCGCCCCCGCATGCATTGGGTCCAAACTGCCCGTTGGTTCATCAGCCAACAAAATATCAGGATTATTTGACAACGCACGCGCAACGGCCGTACGCTGTTGTTCACCGCCGCTCATTTCACCGGGCAGATGTGTTGCCCTGTGTGCAACATTTGCCGCACGCAATAACTTCATCGCGCGTCCCCGTGCCACATTTTCATCCACACCATTGGCCAACATTGGCAACATAACATTTTCCAGTGCCGTAAAATCAGCCAACAAATTATGCCTTTGATACACGAATCCAATTTTTTTGCGTCGAATTTGCGTGCGCATATCCTCGTCCATTTTTTGAACGGGCGTCCCTCCAATTAAAATACTGCCACCACTTGGCCGGTCCAGCAATCCCACGCATTGCAGCAAAGTTGACTTACCCGACCCCGACGCGCCAACCAGTGCGATAATTTCCCCACGATGCAAATCAAAACCACCACCACGCAGGATATGCAACGGTTGTCCACCTTCGACAAATGTCCGTTTAATATCACGCACCGACATAACCACATCGCCAGACTGTACCTTTGACAAAGAATTCAAAATATTCGCCATTTATCCACGTCCATTTTTTTCCACAGCTTTGTATATCAAATTTATAGTATCTTTTGACAACATATATCCTATGCTAAACCCCAATCCTTGGGACAACTTATCCTGTCCTTCGTATTCTGCCCTGGTCTGACGCCAATCCAAATTCTTATCCTGAACATCAGAAAAATACTTTATCTCGGCAGGGGCAAACCCATACACAACCCCCGATAAAAAATCTATATCATTGGGCACATCTAAATCCTGCAAATCAGGATTCATTGCGCGTATAATTTTACATTCCGCCTCGATTCTTAGATTTTCTTGTTTTGCTAAATCCACTAAATATTTATCAAAAGCGACTCGCTCTTCAGCGCTTAATGCCTCGTACTTTTTTCTCAGTCCGTCTTTATGTGACAAACACTCAACAAACTTTGCCACATCTCCGGCCTTGTAACGCCCAATTGTATTCAGCGAATTTTTCTTTTTCAAATACGCCTGTTGTGACACACCACCTGGCATTTTATACCTGCGATACAGTGGTGGATAAACGGTAATACCGCGCTCTTTTAATCTTGTTTCTAAATCCTGTGCGGACGAAAACCATACCTCGTCCGTTTTTTTTGAAACATGCAACAACAGACAAAACTGCCTAAATAACAAATCAAACTTTTTATTCATTTCTTAACACCTCTACTGGATCTGTATTTGCCGCCTTCCATGCTGGATACAGCGTTGCCAAAAACGCCAACAAAATCGCAATCAATGCAATTCCAACAACCTCGCCCAGAACCAACTTGGACGGCAATTCAGACAAATAATATAATTCCGCCGGGAACAAATCACGCCCAGTCAACCACTGAAAGAACTGACGAATAGGCTCGACATAAATTGCAATCAGTACACCGAATACAGTTCCAAAAAATGCGCCTATCACCCCAATCAAGGTTCCCGACAACACAAATATTTTCATCATAGACCTGCGCGACACACCAAATGTACGCAACACCGCAATATCTTTATTTTTATCTTTGACCAACATAACCAACGATGAAACAATATTAAATGCCGCAACAATCACAATCAGCAACAAGATTAAAAACATAACATTTGACTCTACCTGCAATGCGCCAACAAACCCCCGGTTTAAATCGCGCCAATCACGCACCACAAACCCTTCGGGCAATAAACGCATCAAAGATTCCGCCACCGCACTTGTATTTTCTGGGTCGTCCAAAAACAAATCAATATGCGTCACCGCATTACCAATATTCAAATATTTCTGCGCGGTTTCTAACGGCATAAAGATATAGCCTGAATCATATTCATACATCCCCATAAAAAACGAGCTCATTACCGGATAAGACATAATCCGTGGCATTGAACCAAACGGTGTTGGCGTTGCATTATTTGCCGACACCAACGAAACATTATCCCCCATACCCACACGCAATGCGCGCGTCAAAGATGCACCTGCAACCAACTCGCCATCTTTTATTGTTGCCAAATCTTTGCCATAAATTCGTGTCCCTGTCTGCGTCTTTGCCGCCAAATCAGACATCCGAATTCCACGCACCATTGCCCCTGTATTGTTCCCATTAGCAGTCACCATTACCTGCCCTTCGGCAATTGGCACAATTGCATTAACCTGTTGTGTCACGGCCTTGTTTTGCTTCATCTTGTCAATCAAGAAATCAAAATCCGAAATCGCCCCATCTTGGTGATAAACGACCACATGCCCGTTCATTCCCACAATCCGCCCCAGCAAAGTATCATGAAAACCGCCCATGACCGACATCACAACAATCAGTGTCGCCACCCCCAACATAATACCAATCAGCGACACCCACGAAATCACAGAACCAAACCCGCGCTTTTTTGCGCCTAAGTATCTTAATGCAATTTTCCGCTCCAACTTTGAAAACATATTTTTTATTCCCTAGTTCTGTAAAAAATCCCGCAACGCATCACCCATCAATACATTTGTCTGCTTAACCCCGGCCTTGTCTGCAATTGCTATAACACGTGGCGACATAAACACCACCAACTCTGCAAACGGAGACACCAATGTTTCTGGCGTTGTCACAAACGAATGCGTCGGGATACCTATAATTACATAATTATCACCGATTGTCGATGGGATATTAAACGAGCTTAACTCTCCCTGACTGGTACGCAACACAATCTTTGCATCTACTTTATCACGACCACCATAATCTCCATATGTACCCGACGCCCCGACAATCAAATCTGTTTCCAGCCTTTCTTCGCGTCCGCATTGACCGATATCAAATCGAGACTGCCAGCCACTTGGAATCGCAAAAGTCCCCTGAGAAATCAGAACAACATTCGCCTGTTGACTTAAAAATTCCTGCAGTGTCCTCGTATTAATCTCGGGCCCTACGACCAATGCGCGCCCAACAACACCCGGGATTGACATTCTAACATTTTTTTCACCGAATGCAGGCAACAAATTCATCCACACAATCGGATTGTCTGTCCGCGGATATACACGATATACATCCATATCCCATGCCAACACATATTTTCTGCCTGATATATCAGATATAATTTTTGCCACCTCTCTTTCGGTCTGATAATTACCTTCGAACACAACTGTTTTATCTTTCCAATCCACCAGCAAATTTCGCATATCAGCCCCATGCATTGCATCCAACAGCGCCATAATCACCGTTTGATCTTGCGGCATTTTAATCAGCCACTTGGCCCTGTGGGTTAAATTCAGTTCGCCATTGTGCGCATCATACGAATAGTACACCCGCCCCATTTTTGTAATCAGTTCAATCGCATCCGCCAAATTTCCCGCCGAAATCGAACCTGTAATTTTTTCATGCAGTTCACCATATTCAATTACAGAAATATCAGTCCCTTCCAGCAGTTTATCCAACGCTTTTTTTACTGTTAATTTTTTGAATCCATAATTTGACACCTGCAATTTTGGCAGTTCGTCCCCCTCCCCCAGCCGTATCATTTCAATTTTTTCGGACGGCACAACGGTCACAACACTTTGGTTATCCCAGTCCACCTCGCATCTCATTGGCAGCTCGACCGAGAAATGACGTGCGGTATCTGTTGTCAACGCTGCCTTTTTCGGAAAAATGGGCACGGAATTTTCATCAATCACCAATTGGTCAACAACAGTCACTGTATCAAACAATTCCTGTTGTTCCATCTGTTCAGTTTGTTCAGTTTGTTCTGCCAATTCTTGTTGCTGTACACATCCTGCAATCACCCCGACACAAAACACAGACAACAAAACCTTTACAAATTTCATTTTCAATCCCTTTGCTTTTTTATCCTCAGATATTCATAATCTTTTCAAATTCTTCCAAAGTCATTTCATGAATTGGTTTTTGTGTTGGCGTCACCAAATCACGCACCTTGTCGAACTGTGCAGCGAAGCGATTAATCAACCCAACAATATCCTTGTCCAGATTTTTTTCTTGCTCGATTAAACGCCGTCCATATTCTACAACATACTCTAACACATCTGCGACAAAGAACCGCCCAACATAATTTTCCAGCGCAATTCCGCCCTTTTGCACACAAATCGCCGACATCAACATAGCGGACTGATTATAATAATTTGCCAATTTTATAAATCGTTGTACAGTGATTGCCATATGCTTTGTTCCTTCTCTCTTTTTTACATTATAAAAACTATTGCCCCCAAAAGGCAATTAAATTATAATATAAAACATGAGAATAAATTTTCCGATAATTTTGCTGTCATTTTTCTTGGCCTCATGCGCATCTGTCAACAAAGGTAACATTGACGATGCAACCGTATTAAATTGGGAAAACGAAGCCGTCACCACAGAACAATTCGTTCGCGACCATAAATCGTGCCTGGGCATAGATCGACCATCATATCAGCCTCGTTCCCGTATTGCCAAACTGATTGCCCCGAATCAATCCAGCATGATGCCAGATTGGGACGGTCTGTGGGTCACATTTCAATCAAACGAATACCGCGATGTGGGCCAGCGCAGTCTGATGTCTGTTCCCCACAATTCTATATCTAAATCGGTTGGCGCATACCGCAAATGCATGTTCCGTCGTGGCTATTTATTGCGCGCCATGTAAAAACACAATCGGAATAAAGACCTGTGGCGCCTCTTCAAAAAAAATCACATAATATTGCACGCGGACACTGCACAAACAAACACTCAGGCTTTTACAGCCTTAAACCCACATCCCTGAATGCACTGTTTGCAAAATCCCGGCCATGCTGGGATTTTTTTAAATTTTGTTGAAAAAATAAATTTTATAATCTAAAATCCGCAAAAGTTCGGAACAAATGCGATGAAGTGATTAACGCCCACCGAGTGTTTGCCCGTACAAAAAAGTTATAAATCAGGGTGGCACCGCGCGGCCAAAAACGACCTGCGCCCCTGAATATTAACAATTAACACCGGGTGCCAAAAATCCATTTATTTTTGTCGCCCAAAATCAAAAGGGACCAAAATGTTATCTTTGAAATCAAAGTACAGAACGCATACATGTGGTGAATTAAACACATCAAATGTTGGCGAAAATGTTATCTTATCTGGTTGGGTGCATCGCAAACGCGACCACGGGTCATTAATGTTTATTGACCTGCGTGATAATTATGGCATCACCCAGATTGTTTTTGACGGTGGCGACGAAGCATTAGAAAGGGTTCGCCCAGAATCCGTCATTAAAATCACAGGCACCGTTGTTGCGCGTGACGCATCGGCCATAAACGACAAGATTCCAACCGGCGCAATCGAAATCCAGGCGACATCTTTCACAGTCTTGACCAATTCAGATGTTTTGCCATTCCAGGTTTTTGGCGATGATGATTCTGTTGCCGAAGATTTGCGTTTAAAATACCGCTATATTGATTTGCGCCGTGACAGTCTGCACAAAAACATTTTGTTCCGCAATCGTGTTATTAAATTTATTCGCGACAAAATGTGGGACATGGGCTTTTCAGAATTTCAAACACCAATTCTAACTGCATCCAGCCCCGAAGGTGCGCGTGACTTTATCGTACCAAGTCGCAATCACCATGGCATGTTTTATGCCCTGCCCCAGGCACCACAGCAATTCAAACAACTTATCCAAATATCTGGATTCGACCGCTATTTCCAAATTGCACCATGTTTTCGTGACGAAGACTTGCGTGCGGACAGATTGCTGGAATTTTACCAACTGGATTTAGAAATGTCTTTCGTAGATTTGCCGGACATCCAGGCGGTTGGGAACACACTGATACCAGAAATGATACGCAATTTTGTACCAGACGCAAAAATCTGTTCGGACATTCCGCACATTGCTTTTGACGAAGCGATGTTGAAATACGGCTCGGACAAGCCAGATTTGCGCAACCCAATCATCATTCACGATGTGACGGAAATTTTCCGTGGTTCTGACTTTGGAATCTTTGCAAACGCGATTGAAAATGGCGCCGTTGTTCGTGCAATTCCTGCACCAAATTCCGCGGACAAACCCCGTTCATGGTTTGATAAACTGGGCGAATACTCTGTCAAAGAACTGGGCCTGGGTGGCTTGGCCTATGTTGTATTCGCAGACCAACCCAAAGGCCCGGTCGCAAAAAAACTGGACACCGATCGTCTTGCCAAACTGCATGAAATTGCGGGTAACAATTCCTCGTTGTTCTTTGTCTGTGACGAACAAAATTCTGCCGCCAAATCCGCGGGGAAATTACGCACCAAATTGGGCGAAGATTTGGGTTTGATTGACGAAAAAGAATTCCGCCTTTGCTGGATAGAACAATTCCCATTTTTCGAAGCAGACGAAGAATCTCCAACGGGTATCGCCTTTACACACAACCCTTTCTCGTACCCGATGGCAACATTGGACGAACTGACCACAAAAAACCCATTGGAAATCAAGGCAGCCCAATTCGACATGGTACTAAATGGTGCGGAAATTTGCAGTGGGGGTCTGCGCAACTTTAACCCTGAAATCATGTTAAAATGCTTTGACATCACGGGTTATTCCGAAGAAATCGTCAAAGAAAAATTCGGTGGCATGTACACCGCATTTCAGTATGGTGCGCCACCACATGGTGGTTGTGCGTTTGGCCTGGACAGATTGGTACAAATCATGCTGGACGAACCTAATCTGCGTGAAGTTGTAGTTTTCCCAACCAACCAACGCGGTCAAGACTTGATGATGGGCGCCCCCACAACCGTAACAGAAAAACAGTTACGCGAAGTCCACATCCAGGTTCGAAAAAAGAACTAAAAAACACCCCACCAAACGGTGGGGTTTTATTTTGGATTCTTATTAAAATTTATTATGGGTATTTACAAACGCACGCATAAACCCAGGGTCAATCTGACGCATCAAATCCCCCAGCGAATAATCGCGTTCCCCATCTGGCATAACACTTAATTGAATCGTTGCCGGCACAGGCGCAGTTCCACGCAAAGTCAAATCAAATTCCGCTGTCATAAACCCATCTTTTATTGCCAATCCCCCCACCCCGTCGGCATGACGGACAGCGAACTTAACAGGCTTGGTCGATATAAAATTACCATGTTCATAATCGCCAAAAATTTGCATTTGTTTCAATCTTGTTTCACCACCCGACAAAGCACGTGCCAACGCATATTCCGCATTCATCGAAGTAATATTCTTAGCAGATGCATAAAACTCGTCCAGCCCTATTCCCGAAATATAACCATCATTAAAAGTTATATCCAAAGTACCGACCAAATTATAATAAATATCATGCGCAATCTGCCCCGCAGTATCCATATCAATTTGCCCAGTTATCATGGTATCACGCACATTCAGGGGCATCTGATTCGACAACAACCACCCATTGATTAAAAACCGATTAAACTGGGCATGTATTTCATAATTTGTCCTATCTCTTTCAATTGTGACCAACAAATTTCCCCGCTTGGAATCCATAATAGAAAAAGTCTGCGCATCCTTCTTCAAGGAATAAACAAAGTTTTTATATTCATTCCCATTATAAATCATACGATCTGCCGACAAAGCAATCTTGACTGGCAAATCAAACAGCACCATTATCGGTTCATTTGTACGAAATTCCAATTCTGCATAGTTATCAACAAATGCCTGATTAACAAATGCATCAATCGACAGTTCTGGGGTATGCAATGTCAACCTGTCGCCATTTGCGTTGCCTACAAATTCATGCTGATTTATTTTTATAACCAGATTTGAAATTATACCATCTTGATAAAACCCTGATACGGTATACCCAGAATCATCAAGCGATTGCAAATCAAGATCTGGCAACCACGCCTTGAAACTGTCCCCTGTCAGATAAAAATGATTATCGTAATTAGATAATTTCCAGTTCCCATTATACGGTGTAAATGTCATCATCCCATTTTTCCATACAAAATCACCCAAATCATTCTTCATAAACTCTGGCAAAAAAGAAATATTCGCCCCAACAAACTCTAATGTTTTCCCCTTGACGAAATCATAAGTCACCTTGGTTTCGGTTTCGGTTATCTCGTACACACCACCAATATCTGCGAACTGGAACTCGACACGCCCATTTGTCCCCAACTTTTTCAAATCATACATAAATTTATCCTTGTCCGGCATAGGCAAATCAGAATACACAGACACATCGAACCGATTACCATCTACAGACAACTGTCCCGACATGTCCCCATACGAGAACATCGCACATTCCCATTTTTTTGGTGTCCCAGAAAACAAACACATTGCGTTCTCGCCATCAATTGGCAATGTAATGGTCAAGTTTTCTGCACCATTTGCGGTAATTGTTCCCCCTGTGATTGCGATATTATCTGCAACAACATTTGCAATTTGTAATTTATTTTGTGCACCTGTAACCTGAATCCTCAGATGTGAAAAATCCCATCTTCCAAATTTCAACTTGCCGTAAAAATCCAAATTTAAATTCGTCTTATGACTTATCCTTCCTGGCTCTAACAAGAACGAAAAATCATAATCTATATTATCAGACACCAACTGAATATTTTTGTTACCATTTGCCAGATACTCTATATTCCCGGAAACATAGTCTGTACTGATATTATTCAATTTATATCCATTTCCTCCGTCCCATTCAAAATCAGCATCCAGTTTTACTATGCGATTTTCCTTTGGCATATCCAGCCCAAACCACGACCCCACATCATCCGTTTCAATTGAAATATGTCCACGAATAGTGCCATCTGTGTACACCTGTCCTGTCATTTCCAGATTATTATTTTTATTTTTTATCACAAAACCATCATCCACAAATTCAACATCATACTTGTGATCATCTGAACGCACCGTACCATAAAACTTGTTATCCGAAAAACTTGCACGCACAACATGAAATTTTCTTCCCATAAAATCAATATTGCTGTTATAAATCTCAATCGTATGATTAAAGTTTACTGCGGCCAATTTATCAATTTTAATATCAGCATCATAAATGACCACCGCATTTTTCAATTTTGCATGTTCTAAATCAAACAAATCGCTAAAAGGCACCGACAGCAACACAAACCCAATACGCGCAGTTGGCACCACCACATCATGTGCAACAATTGTTGCCCCACCAATTAAACTGAAATTAATATCCCCATTCAGTTTTGCTGGCACCGCCATCTGTTCATATATTGCTTGTTCTACAAAGGGCCGAAATTTATTCAGGGTTATCATAGGCGGCACAATGATTACGGCCAACGCAACCGCACCGATAACACTTATTACCGACCAAATTATTCTACGTTTATGCTTAGGTTTTAATGCCATTCCTCTGTTCCCTTGTATTTTCATTATAATGGATTATATTTAAGATTGTGAATAAAAAAATGAAACGTGCCGAATTTTATCTTGAAAGTAAATATAAACCCATGGGTGACCAGCCAACTGCCATCTCTGAACTGGTTGACGGGGTAAATTCTGGCAAACAATCCCAGGTATTGTTGGGTGTGACTGGCTCGGGCAAGACTTTTACTATGGCCAACATTATCGCCGAATTGGGTCGCCCCGCATTGATTATGGCTCCGAACAAAATTCTGGCGGCACAATTATATACTGAAATGAAATCATTTTTTCCCCACAATCATGTCGAATATTTTGTTTCCTATTATGACTATTATCAGCCCGAGGCTTATATGCCCACAACCGATACCTATATCGACAAAGACGCGTCAATTAACGAACAACTGGACCGCATGCGCCACAGTGCAACGCGCGCCATGCTTGAAGAACGCGATGTTATTGTTGTATCATCTGTATCATCTATCTATGGCATGGGCTCGCCCCAGCAATATGCAGGTATGAAACTGGTTTTGACCACAGGCGATATGATGAGTATGCGTGACATTATGCGCGCATTGGTTGATATCCAGTACAAGCGAAATGACACAGCATTTGAACGCGGCAACTTTCGTGTTCGTGGCGACACATTGGATATATTCCCATCACATTCTATGGATCGCGGTTGGAAATTATCCTTCTGGGGCGACGAACTGGAAGAGATATGGGAATTCGACACACTAACCGGTGCAAAATTGCAAAAGATGGACAGGGTTGTGATATATCCGAACACACACTATGCCACCCCAATGCCCACAGTATTACAGGCCGTATCACAAATACGCACAGACCTGACTGAACGATTATCATACTTTCATGAAAACATGAAATACATCGAAGAACAACGACTGCGTGAACGTGTAAACTTTGACCTGGAAATGCTGGAAAGCACTGGCACCTGTCGCGGCGTAGAAAATTATTCGCGATATTTATCGGGACGGTTGCCTGGCCAACCGCCCCCAACATTATTTGAATACTTACCTCGTGATGCCATACTGTTCATAGACGAGAGCCATGTGACAGTTCCCCAAATCGGTGCGATGAGTCGTGGTGACCGCGCCCGCAAAGAAACATTATCGCAATACGGATTTCGTCTGCCCTCATGCATCGATAACCGGCCACTAACATTTGACGAATGGGACGCCCTGCGTCCCCAGACTATATTTGTATCTGCAACACCCGCCCAATGGGAATTACAGCAATCAAACGGTATCGTATCCGAACAAGTTATCCGCCCAACAGGACTGCTGGATCCGATTTGCGACATCCGTCCAACCCAGCACCAGGTGGATGATTTATTATCCCAAATAAAACAAGTTTCTGGTCGCACATTGGTGACAACCCTTACAAAAAAGATGGCAGAACAATTAACCGATTATCTGAATGAAAACGGGGTTCAGGCCCGCTATCTGCACAGCGACATTGAAACACTTGAACGCATTGAATTATTACGCGAATTACGCATGGGCAAATTCAATGTTCTGGTTGGCATCAATTTATTACGCGAAGGTCTGGATGTTCCCGAATGTGAATTAGTCGCAATTATGGATGCCGACAAAGAAGGCTTTCTTCGTTCGACCCGTTCTCTGATACAAACGATTGGTCGCGCAGCCCGCAACTCAAACGGCCGTGTGATTTTATACGCGGACAAAATCACAGATTCCATGCAGATTGCTTTGGACGAAACTGCACGCAGACGGGAAAAACAAATGGCCTATAACGCCGCACATGGCATCACCCCAACCACTGTGACCAAGGCCATATTTGCCGAGGTTGGTGAAAAACACGAAAAAACTGACAAAGCCCGCAAATTCGTTTATGATAAATCGGGTGGCATTATGGATTCGAACTCAATTCATCAAGAGATAAAAAAACTAACCCAACAAATGCATCGTGCTGCCGAAGACTTGGAATTCGAACTGGCCGCAAAAATCCGCGATCAAATACACAAATTACAGGACGATTTACTATTGGTGGAATAACATGACGGAATTTATACTGGAAAACATTGAACAAACACATGCATGGGCAAAAAATTTTGCTAAAACATTAAACGCACCAAATGTGGTTGCTTTGCACGGAGATTTAGGAATGGGCAAATCTGAAATTGCCCGTACGATAATCCAAACCTTACGCGGTGCGGACACAGTTGTCCCCAGCCCCACCTTTACGATTGTCCAAAACTATGATGGAATCTCGCACTTTGATTTATATCGTATCAAGGACGCATCCGAATTAGCGGAAATTGGTCTGGAACACGCCCTACAAAACGACATTACACTAATAGAATGGCCAGAAATCGCAGAATCAATGTTACCACAAAACACAATCCACCTGACCATAACTCAGCATGGTAACGGCCGAAAAATCACCCAGAAATAAAAACAGGTTCCAATCCGAACCTTATCCTTGGCACCCCCAACGGGAACCCGAGTGTATAAAAACCCCATGAGTTGCGTTATTAGCAACGAATGGCTGGTTTGCGTCACAAGGATACCCAACTCACTTGTGCCATTATCCAAGCCTGGCACCCCCAACGGGAATCGAACCCGTGTTGCCAGAATGAGAATCTGATGTCCTAACCGCTAGACGATGGGGGCCTTTCATACTTACGAAACCTATCTTATACTTAAACTCGACAATTTTCAAATGAAAGTTTTCCCTTGCGCCCACTTTTTTTATTTCCTAGGATTAATATCAACATGGCTGGTTCGATACACAGATTTTTCACAAATATCATCTGCGGATTTATTTATAACAAAGACATCCGCAGGCGTGCACGCATCATAATGAATTCACCCATGCTGTCTGACATCCATTTTATTCACAAAAACCTGAACAAGCCCTTGCATAAAATCAAAACATTTATCGGATACCAGGCCCGCAATCTGTTAATCAGTGCAAACGACGAATACATATTCAAATTTCCACTGCGACGCAGCAACTCATCTGAATTAGCCATTCGGGAAAAGCGCATTGTGGATGCATTTGCACCAATATCACCTGTGTATGTTCCACCCGTTGAAATACTGCAACACCGTGGTGCCTTGGTACGCAAATACAAATTTATTCGCGGAACGACCCTGCGTCAAATTCCAAAGGAAATACTAGACAAACATAAAACAAAACTTGCGAAACAAATTGCGCGCTTTATTTATGAAATCGCAATATCTGACCCAGAATCCATCCGTGATTTGAAACCAACGCCGGACGCCAAACCCGGCTATATGTACGGTTGGACCCAGGGCGACATTTGCGACAATTTTATCGTGGACCTTAAAACTATGAAAATAGTTGCCTTTATTGACTGGGAAGACAGCACCTTTGGCGATTTTTCCCGTTTCTTTAACTCAGATCACAAGAAATTAATGACCGTGGTTAAACGCGAGTACGACAAACTTTATTATAAACACAAGTCATAGTTCATTTTAATTTTTCTTTGCCGAAATACAGTTTTGAATATTCTGCTAAAACATCAATTCCCAAATATCTGTATCCCCTTTTTTCCCATGTACGTGTTGCAACACGCATTGCCGGCAGAAAACTTTGAAATTTAGTATCTTCCCAATCAATAAAATATGTAATATTGCATCGGTCATCTAACATAAAATTCTGCCATATATCGCCCTGAAACCATCCATACAAATAACCCGGCTTATCCCTTGGGTTATCTTTTAAATCGCGTATTTCTTTTGGATCCGCCATGCCAACAACATATATCATATTTGCAATTTGCCGTGCGATATGACCACGATTTGACGCAACAACCGATGGTGCCACATCGCTTAACAAAGTACCATGTGCGAAGCGGTACTTTCGCACGACAATATTCTTATAATGAATAATTTTCATTGCCGGAATTTTAATTGGCGAAATTGGCGCCAACGCCTCTAAAATACGTTGTTCACGATACGCAATTTCACGTCCATCTGTGAACAGCGGAAATTTGAACACCCATTTATCATCCAACACGACGACAAAGTTCCGACATCCACGCCCCACCCGTGTTTTGATTTTTGCCCCTTTTTTCCCGGCATATTTACGAACGTATTTGATATAAGACAACGTCTGCGGGTATCGAATCATAACGCGCACCTTGTCCCGCAGTGTTTTTATAGGAATAAACAAACAAACAACATTCGACAGGAAATGATGCATTATCCTACTCCTGGAACAAACCTGTTTTGCGTGCTACATCCCACCAATACTCAGAAAACACCGGTCTAATACCATTAGACCACGGTTTGATATAATCCGAATAATGCAACACCACCAAATTATGTTTCAAATCATCTAACTGGGATTCTGAATAAATCTTGAAGATTCGTGATCCATGCGACAATTGAAAATTATATCGCAACGGCAGAAATGCAATCCGTCCCTTTAACGTATAATTCAGCACATCCTGATCAGGATTATAATAATCATGATCTTTTGAATCCTGAACCCATACATCATAGATATTTTCCTGGCGAATTTTCTTCAAATCCATTAACAAGAACCCAGAATTAATATACATATTTGTACGCGTAGGCACAGCCGCAATTACATTATCACCCAAATCATATTCATATATATCAATCAAATCATTAAAGAATATGATATCCAAATCAGCATAAATAATTCTGTCTACATTTGGCACCAATTTTGGCAACATTAACCGATACCACATTGCAACGGGCCATTTACCACGACTTGATTCATCAAAATCATGATTTCCATAAACAAAATGAATATCAGATTCCGTCCCATCAAGTACCCCACGAACAACATTCTGCAATTTATCATCAACATCATCATTAATCACACAATAAATATCATAATCACAACGCCCTGCAGACGCCAACAACAAAGACTTAATTGTAACGGCCGCCATTTTACACCCACGTGCATCAAAACAAAACGCCACAGGTATCTTGGTCGCATATTTCTGGCGTGGAATTCTTGTTTCAGACACAGTGGAAATTAATCCCTTGTATCTAATTTTATCACGATTTAATCTGCGTTTCGCGCGTGTTTTACCAAACAAACCTGCGACAACCGAACTAACTCTTTTAACAAACCCATATTTATACATATACAATCCTTTTATACACACCCATATCATAGGATATTTTTCTTGTACAAGCAAATAAAATAAAAGCACACACCACCGGAACTTATTTCAAGAATACACACCTAGTTATTTTTTTACTCTTTCATTGTATGACTGTTATGTACAAACATAACAAAAAGGAATACACATGAAATATAATGCTCTTGTGGGTATATCTGTACTACCTGCCCTGCTGATTATGCCAGCATTTTCCGACACCATCACCACACGCCAGGTCATCACGGACGACACGACTTATAACGATCTGACTGCATCAGACATAGCATCCACTACATCAAACAACGGCGGTGTTTTTTACCTGGAAAACATCCCCGATACAGTCCTAACTTTTGACGGCACAACTGTATTTTCTGGCAACTCGTTAAACAATGGTGGCATGGGCGGAGCAATTGGAAATGGCTGGTTGGCATCCACAACAGGCACAGGCTATACCCCCGGCGGTCAAATTATATTCAATGGCCCAACCACATTTACAACCAACACCACCAACAACCCTGGCGGTGGCGGAGCAATATTTAACTATGGCAATGGCACAGCCACAACCCCAGACATCATATTCGCCAACCCCGCAACATTTTCAACCAACGCCACCACAGGTGTCAGCAACAGCGTTTATGCTGGTGGCGGCGCAATCAATCATCGAGACGGATTCATTGTGTTTTCAGACACAGCAACATTTAATGGCAACACATCCCAATCACGTGGCGGCGGAATTTTATCAGGTGGCGACATAATATTCACTGGCCCAGCAACCTTTTCTGGCAACTCTGCGACAACAAACGGTGGTGCGATGGCAATACTGGGTGGCGACATTACTTTTGAAAAATCCGCTACTTTCGCTAACAATACCGCAGCCAGCGGTTCCGCGATATACCTGGACGAAACGGACAGTCGCCTGACCTTTTCCGACACAGCAACCTTTACCGGCAACACCGGCACAAACACACTGCAAAACAACAGCACATCTGGCACGGTTTCCTTTGCCAACGGCGTGACATTTGACAGCAACACCAATCCTTTGAATGGTTCATTAGTAAACCGGGGAACGGTTTCAGGCACAGCGGGCGATTTTGTATTCACCAATAATTCAGGCAGTAATGGTGGCGGCATAAAAAACTCTGGCACATTATCTTTTGATACAACGGGCCGTATTTTATTCAGCAACAACACCACATCCAGCTCGGCTGGCGCATTAGACAATGGTGGCGAAATCACATTAAAAGGTGCAACCACAACATTTACCAACAACAAATCATCTACGGGCTATGGTGGTGCGATATTTAACGCAGGCGACATAACCATCACCAGCGCAACAAACCTGTTCACTGGCAACACCGCATCAGACACCAGCGCAACAAAAAGCGGCGGTGGCGCAATCCACAATCGTGGCAACACTGGCACCACAACATTAATCATCGGCACAGAAACCAGCACAAACACATTTACATCCAACACATCATTCGCACACGGTGGCGCGATTGTTTCACGTGCATTTGATGGCACAGGCCAAGACTCAACTATAACAATCAATGGCGCAACCACATTCCGAAACAACGCCGCAGCACAAAACGGTGGTGCAATCTGGAATGCAACATCAAACGATGGCGGGGTCTCGGAAATCACATTTAACGGCAATACAAACTTTATCAACAACTCGGCCTTGGGCACAGGTGGCGCATTATACAACAATGACACAGTCACCTTTAATGGCAACGCCAATTTTTCTGGCAACACAGCGAACGGGGTTGCGAACGACATCTATAACGATGGCACAGTCAACTTTAATGGCAACACAAACCTGACTGGTGGCATATCGGGCACAGGCACAATAAATATTGCATCTGGCAAAACCTTAAACCTGGGCACGGCCACCCTGACCCAAGGTTCTATAAATCTTGATGGAACATTGCTGGCAACATTGCGTGCCGGCGACACCGCCCAAATAAACATAACTGACAATGACGGTTTTTCGGGTGCAGGAACGGTCAAATTATCATTTGATTCAGCTGGCACTTACAGTGTCTTTGGCAACGAAATATTTGACAACACTGACATCAGCAGTTCTATATACGACCTGACCTGGGACGGTGGCGATGTCACAGCAACAATCAAATCTGTTTCAGACATTGCATCTGCCAACAACATTTCAGAAACTGCTGCTCGCACCATATCAAACGTGTCCCAGTCATCATCTACCCGGTTAAATAACCTGTCCGTATTGATGCAAGAAAATTTGTCCTATGACACCCAGGCGGGCCGTGATGCCGTTGAAAATACTGCGCGTGCAATCAACCCTGAATCCGCCCCTGTTAATCATTCAGTTAACATATCTATGCAAAACGCATTACAGCTGTTGGCATCCAGCCGCATGTCAAACTTTGGTATTGGACGCAGTGGCGGTGACACCACCATCGGTATTGGTGGCATCTGGGCCCAAGGCATTTACAACAAGACCAAACTGAACGACAATTTTAACGGCTATACCCGTGGGATATCGGTTGGCTTTGATGGAACGGTCAACAACATCTGGACACTGGGTATGGGTTATATGTACGGTCATTCGAACATTGGGGCAACATCACGCAACACCCAGGTTGATTCTCATTCGGTCTTTATCTACACCAAATACCAGCCCAGCAATTGGTACATAAACGCCATTGTAAATTACAGCATGTCCGATTATTCAGAACAAGGCAACGCCCTGGGCATCGGTGTTTACAGCGATTACGACCTTGACACATTCGGCGCATCTGCCACAATGGGCTATGACTTTATTGGTGGCATTTCACCTGAATTATCGGTTCGTTATCTGCACCTGGGTTCAACCGATTACACCAACTCGCTGGGAATATCCAACACAATCGACAGTGCAGATTACATGACAGCATCTATCGGCACCCGCTATGGATTTGACCTGGTTATGAACAACGGCTGGGTTTTGCGTCCCGGGATTCGTTATGCCTTGAAATACGACCTGATATCCGAAGAAGGCGGCATCACAGTCATGATGCCAGGCATCAACACCTATACCTTGGACGGCGACTACCTGTCACGTGTTTCAAACGAAATCGGCCTAGAACTTAGCATGATGTACAATGCATTCAAAATGTCACTATATTACGACATTGAATCTCGTGCCGACTATACATCACAAACTGGGCGCATAAAGTTCAAATATAATTTTTAATTTATCTTGGTACTGCACAAATAAGCCCCGCCAAAAATGGCGGGGTGCGTTTATTTTAATTAATGTTGCTCTTCTTTTTTTTCTGTCACAATCAACCCAATCAGCCCAGCAAACATTGCCACTGTTCCAAATGTTGACTTGTTTTTCTCATCATGTTTATTAATCATGGCGCTTTCGGTTTTCTTGTTTTTTTCTGCGCTTTTGTATCGAAACTCATCATATTTTTCTGGTTTACCAACCACCCCCATAAGAAGAACAAACCCGACACCCGCAGATACCATCGACAATGTTCTTAACAATTCACGAACGTTTTCTTTCATCTGGAAACCCTTTTATTTAACTTCAACGCAATATAACACAAAAACAAATACTATCAAGCATTCAAACAAACAATTTTTACAGCACAAACAAAAACATCCCCAACAAATGCTTTGTCAAGCGTATTTGCACTGCATAAGAAAAATACAAATAAAAAAAAATATTTTTAAAACAATTAATAATATATTGTCATATATTTGCTTTTGCTTGTAATTTATGCTATAATCAACACGATAAAAAGGGGTTAATTATGTTTGAAAAAGCAAAAACAAGAGTAAAAACACTGCAAGGAATGAAAAAATTGCACGAAGACTTGTCAAAATTGGGCGAAATCCCACAAGGCAAGGATATTTACGATTATGCAATAAAATTCTTTAATATAATCACCAAATTCCAAGACAATTTTACTGTGAACCAAGACACGTTTCCCAAGGCATCAAAATCTGCTGGTACTTTGGCAAAACATATTGAAAATGCAGGCCGCCAACAATATGGTTGGGTTCGCTCAAAACGTGGCGAAGAAGTCACAATGGACAATTTATATTTAGGCGACACTAATGGTATTTGGACCAATACAGCCAGAAAATTTTACAACGAAAAAAATGAAGAAGTTCAGAAAATCATTCAAAGTCAATTGAAAAACTTTATTTCATCTCATCGTAAACCTATGTTAGAGTTGTTGAAAGAGCTTACAATCAACAACAAGCCAAACCCATTAATGGAAAAAATATTCTCTAACAATAAACAAAAATAAAGTATATTTTATTTGATTTAAACTCGTCATTTTTTGACGAGTTTTTTTATTTTGGTTGGGGCGTGTGGGCAAGATTCGGGCCGATCGTTGTTGAAAAAAATAATATAATAGAATATAATCATAATGTTAAGAGGGAAGGGAGAAAATGAAAAAGATATTGTTATCTGAGATTATTTCTATATTTGTTTGTTGTGGTGCATATGCATACGATAATAATGTGATTTCTAAATTGGCACCTTATGCTAATTATTCTTGGTTAAAAAATAAAGAATTATCATATTCAGAAAGAGAACAAGAATTAGACATAAGATCTATGGATTGCACAAATAAAGATTTATCAAAATATAATGCAGAACAAATTGCATTTGATAATGGAACGATATTTCCAACAGATATTTTAAAAATGCCCGTGGATTTTAATTCATATTCTATAATGGAAACACATAAAAATCCTGGATTAAACGTAAGAAATTTACATGCGCAAGGTATTGATGGAACGGGTATGTCTATGGCTATCATAGACCAACCATTATCCCAACATAATGAATATAATAAAAACCTTGTTCATTATGAAGAATTTTTAGTTTATTCGGGACAACCTGGTTCAATGCATGGTTCAGCAGTATCTTCAATTGCTGTAGGTAAAACAGTTGGTGTTGCACCAAAAGCAAAACTATATTATTTTGCTGCTGATTTAGCGGATGGTAAATTTGAAAATGATGAAACAAAAAGCAGAACTTCAAAATATTATGCTGCTGCTTTGGATAAAATTATAGAAATAAACAAAACACTGCCAGATAATGAAAAGATTGTTATAGTATCTGTATCTGCTTCGCCTTCTTGGTCTCGTGACCCAGAAATATGGGAAAAAACACTAGAAAAAGCAAAACAAGCGGGAATTTTTGTGACAACAACAGGATTAGAACAAGAATATGGACTTCGTGATAATGGTGTTTACAGATTTGTATCGCAAGACCCAGATAATTTTGAATCTTATAAACAAACGAATTGGCAAATAGGTAGAGAGTTGCCAATAGACATTCAAAAAAACACATTATGTTTTCCTATGGATCATAGAACTACTGCAGCTCCAAATGGTATTAATGATTATGTTCATTATGCAAATGGTGGGTGGTCTTGGATGAAACCATTTGAAGCCGGTGTATATGTATTAGCAAAACAAGTAAAACGAGATATTACACCAGAAGAATTTTTCAAAGTTGGTTTAGAAACAGGTTATTATAGTGAAACTGCTCAATGTGTATTGGTTAATCCTGTTGAATTGATAAAAAAATTACAACAGTAGTTTTAAGTTTCGCCCACACACCACAATCATTTTGAATAAAAAGACCTGTTAGAGCAGATTTTCATTGGTTTTTTAATATTTTGCTTGGTTCGAATGTTTTTGGCGATTTATTAGTAGTTCGAATGTGCTAGTAAGAACATAAAATTTCAAGAATAAACTTTCGAACTCACCAAAATCTTATGTTTTTGCTCTCTGGAATGCGCTACGTATCCTTGATAAATTATTTCCAAAAATGTCTTTTTGCGAACGCATATCCGGAACCCGTTTTAAGATATTGTTCAAATTCCAATGCAGCGTCTTTGGAACTAAACGCAACATAATTTACCAATTCCCAAGGTTTGTATTTTGCTGTATGTATTGAATATCCTGCATTATGTTGCTTTAGTCGGTTTTTTAAATCATCAGTTTGCCCGATGTATTTTTGTTCTGGATGGGAAATGCTTTTTATAAGATAGACATAAAACATTTGATTTATATTCCAGTCCGCCTACGCCAAGGCTACGGTGGACACTACTTCGCGATAACTGCTTCGTCCGTATGGCCTGCCACTCAGACCGCGTCGCAGACGCGAAGTGTGGTTGGAGTCGGTTAGCGATTTTCGTACAAAAGATATATTAGATTTGCTTGCTATCGTAAGCAATGTAAATAATTATTCATAAATTTGCAAAACATAAAACTATAAGATACAATAGACAGTGTAAATCTGGTGGACATATGCAAACAACAGACTCAAATTTTTCAAATGCCGAAAAAATTCAAAGGGTGATAAGTAATATCCTTGACAAGGAAGCGATATTCCAACAAGGGCATTGGTCATCCGCTGCTAATTTTGAACGATGGCTGGCCGAGGATGGCTTTGTTCCTCCCTGTCAAATCTCTTACCAATATAAATTTCCTGATGGTATTTCAGAGGCAGACTATGAAAAAAAGATAATGAATAATATGTATTATCTGGCATTTTTTAAGCCGTTCCGGATTGAAAATCCAAAACAGTATGTCGATTACGTGTTTCAAACCGACCCAGACGCAACAGACACAGAAAAACAACAGTATTTGGACTTTTTGAACAGTGTAACAGGCGAATTAAACGACGAAGAAAAACAAAAAATAATAGCGCATTTTACAAGTCTGAAAAATCAGAATGCGGCATGGTTGAATATAAACAACATGGTGCATGAAATAAAATTGTTAAACCCTGTGTTATTGGATGTCCCTGTGAATAATCTGGAAGATGCACAGGATTTATTGATTGGTGTCACATCCAGATTTCATCCCGAAGATATAAAATATTTTATGACGGAAAAGAAAAAGTCAGGCGGTATGGACAAAATACGCCAAGACCAAAAGCTTTTTTATACGGTACTGAATTATTCGCCACATTTATTTATAGCCCCATCACGCATTAAACAAATTGTTAATGGAATTATTTTGCAAAAACAGAAACTTTCCACTCGGGAATAAATATGCCTTGCATTCTAAATAACAAAAATGCCCCAACGGGCATTGTTTATTCCAGTCCGCCTACGCCAAGGCTACGGTGGACACTACTTCGCGATAACTGCTCCGCCTGTGTGGCCTGCCACTCAGACCGCGTCGCAGACGCGAAGTGTGGTTGGGGCGCACACAGGGGTGTGGGGATGCCCCCACTAGTGTTTTGGGAAATCTGTGATTTTCCGAAACACGTACAAAACATTAATAATGTTTTGCCGTGCAATAGTGCAACTGATTGCACAATCCGTGCGTATACCAAAATAAAAAATGCCCCTGCGGGCATTATTTATTTTGGTTGGGGCGCACGGATTCGAACCATGATAAAGAGAACCAAAATCTCTTGTCCTACCATTAGACGACACCCCAATTGCGTTTGCAATTATAACCGCCCCACAAATTTTTTCAATAACAAAATAACACAACATCAAAAAAACCGCCAATTGGCGGTTTTTTATGATTCTTCTTCGATATCATCATCGGACTCGACTGCATTCAAATCTATTTCCTTGGGCACCCCCAGAATATCCTCGATTTTATCTGACGCAGTATCTAAATCAATTTTATGCAACACTGCAAATTCCTGGGCCATGCGTTCCAACGCACGCAGATACAGCTGACGCGCTGAAAAAGTCATTGTATCGGCCGCACTGCGTCTTTGCAGGTCACGCACCACCTCGGCCAATTTCATCAAATCGCCCGAGTTAATATTTTCCTCGTACTGTGCGGCGCGTCTGGCCCAAATCATACGCTTTACCCCGGCCTTACCCTTAGCCGACGTAATTGCTTCGTCCATTTTCTTGACACTGGTCAACGGTCGCAAGCCTAAAATATCGACCCTTTCCAGTGGCACGCGCAAAGTCATATGATTGCGTTCAAAGTCAATCACCAGCATTTTTAATTTCTGACCTGCGATTGTTTGTTCTTCGATACGCAACAGCTTTCCAACCCCCTGGGTTGGGTAAACGACATATTGTCCAATTTTAAAATCTAATTTTTTACTTGGCATTACAGATACCTTTTTACGGTTGCCATCCTCTCTATCACATACATTATATCACAAAAAAACCTGAAAAACAAACTTTTGTCAAAAAATATCATATACCCAGACCACATTCTGGGCGATTTTTTATTCCGCATGTTTTTTCAGCAAACTTTGCACAGCCAGTGGGAAATCTGACGCCCGCGCCAGATACGAGCCCGACACCAACAAATCCGCCCCCGCTTGCCAACACAATTGCGCCGTTTTTTCATTGATTCCGCCATCCACACAGATAATAAACCTCAGTCCATACTTTTTCCGGGTTCCGGCCAACACAGAAATCTTGTGCAATGCGCCTGGCTCGAATGTTTGCCCTGCGGCCCCTGGCACAACAGACATAACCAGCACTTCGTCAATCTCGCGCAGGATTGGTTTTAACAAAGACACACTGGAATCTGGGTGCAGGGCCACCCCCACCCGTTTACCTGCCGCCTTTACATTACGAATTGCGGCCTTTAACCCCGAAGTATTGGTTGACAATATCACTGTATCTGCCCCAGCAGCAATTACATCTTCGGCCCACACAACGGGGCTTTCCGTCATCAGATGTACATGCAAGTGCGCATTTGTCCGCGTACGAATATTTTTTAATTCGTCAATACCACCGGCAATTCTATCCACATAGAACCCATCCATAATATCCACATGAATCATAGATATCGCCCCCGAGCGGAACAAAGAATAAGTCTCGGCCCGCCTCATATCAAAAGACAAAGTACTGGGCAAAATTGGCACAAACTTTTGCGTTTTCTTGGGTTTTCTGTGGAAAAATTTCCCAATCCAACTTGTTCGTCTGCGCCATCTATCATGTCGTGCGATATAATTCTGTCTTCGTGCAGATTCCCCATTCCACACATATTCGGACAAAGCCCTAACCGTTGCATCCACCGGCAATAATTCGGTCACAACAGCAAACGCATTTTCAATAAAGTCACGCAACCCTTCTATTTCTGCGCCACCGCCCGTCAGGATAATTTTTGTTGGCCTGTATTTAGTAAAAGGCGCCAAACATTGATCTTTTAACTGTCCTATTATATCAACCAATATCGGCAACAATATATCATTAACATCCCATCTTGAAAAATCATAGGCACGGTCTGCGGGCGCAAATCTGTCCATTTCTTTGGGCACCAGTGACGCCACCGCCTTTTTGATTCTGTCTGCGGAATCAAAGTCTATATTTAACTTGTCCGCGATTGCCATTATTATATCTGTCCCACCCTTATCTATTTTGGTATGCCAAACGGGCCCCCTGTCTGTCCAAATAGATGCGCTTGTAAATTTTGCCCCAAAATCTATAAACAAAGTATTTTGTTTTTCCGCACGATATATCGCATTTTGCACGAACTGCGGATCAAACAAAGAATCCACCTGAATATGCGCCCCGCGCAACTTTTCAAATACCGTCTCGACCCCATTACGGGAATAATAAATAACCCCAAACGCAGCAATCAATTGCCTGTCAACATGCCCGATTGGCGTCACCATGTTTCGCGCCTGTGGGGAATCATATCTCAGCGGTATAATATGCACTGGGAAAAAGCCATCATCTGGTTTTATCTGGGCAATCTGATTCCTGATATCAGTCGTTGTAATCTTATGTTCCCCGCCCCAGACAGTACTTTTGGCGCACATTTCATATTTTGAAACACCGAAATCCCCTGTGACATAGGCGGTATCAAAATGTGTTCCTATTTGTTTTTCCAGTTCATCAACCACCGACTTGATTGCAAAAACAATATCATAACTATCCATCGCAAAGAATGCAGATTTATCAATTCTTGCGCTGCGCACCCTATGCGCAATACCACGCACACCGCATGTACCTATGTCCAGACACAAAAAAGACGAATCAAACAAGTTCATTTTTACTTTACCAATATGCGCGTCACATCACGCATATCTATAACACTTATATCTCTGCTTAAAATTTTGTGTTTATTATTCAAGGATATCAAAGTACCAATCGCATCTTCGGGATTTTGTTCTGGCAACATGACGGTAATACCTGCAAAGGTATGTAAATTCCATCGTCTGTCTTCTATCCATTCCAGATAATCCAATATCCCGACCAAATTATGCGCCACCTTGGTAATTTGGTCTATATCATTTGGCACAGTTCCACGGAACACGACATGCCCCGCATCACGCACATCTGTTGGGCTGTTCACAATTGTCCCATCGGCCGACAAAGGATAAAAATGCCCACCATCTGACCACAATGCAACCGCCGTGTACATAGCAGTCCGCACCACTAAATTTCCATTGGGCAATCTTCGCACAGCAGATTTTTTCACCCCTGGCACCGTCGCTACACGCGCATTCATCTCGGCCAAATCAATTGAATAAGCCCCTGTTCCTGGTGCCACCGCCACCACATTTGCCACCACGGATAAATCCTTGTTATTTTTATCGGCAGTAATTGAAATATTACGCACCCGCGAAATATCCCCATGCCCCATAAACACCATAATCACACGAGACGCAAAATAAACCGCAAAAATCACGGACAAAACGAAATACAACCAAAACCAAAACGAACGTTTCATAGAAATGATTATATCATAAAAAAACACATTTTCTAAGATAAATCCCCCAACCGGGGGATTTTTATTGCATAAATTGTGTTGCTATACTGCCCAGCGACTGCAACGCCCCCATTCCACCGGAATTAGCAACCCCACTGACCGTCTGCATAATGGTCTCGGTATTAGTCTTTTGTCCCATTCCACCAATCGTATCGACCAGAAATTCCCCCCACAACACTTTTTTCTTAGCATTCAGCTTGGCATACGAACAGTTTTCGATTTTTGATATCAACTTGCTGGCCATAGCGGCTTCTTGCTTGGTATAATCTGTCGTATCAAAATCAATCAAATTAAAAACATCGTAAATATTTGAAACATTCTGCCTGTTTTTACTTGAACACCCACTCAAAGAACCATCAGTACAATAATAAGCACTACTGGCCATTGGGAACTTTTCCCAAACCATACCTTCATTACCGCTGCCCCCGAACCAATCATAACAAATTAATTCTTGCTCGTTCACACCTTCGGAAATACTGACACTGGCCTGATATCCGCCTGTTGGCGACGAGCACGGATTCATTCTCAAAGCCATTTGCGCTTCTTCTGCGGTCATCAATCCTGTTTTTGCCCATTCCTTCATCATATTATTCACAAAACTGATTTCCGAACTGCTGGGAATACACTCCGCCGTCAAAGTCTTTTGTTGTTGTGTTAATTGCTGAACCTTGGCCACCAGCCCAACAACAGTCCCCAACACACTGCCTGAATCATCCATCACAGAATTCTGCTTGGCCGCAACTGGCGCCGCCTTTTTAATACTAATCGCCCCCATGGCAACATTCTGCGTCACCAAGAAACAAGCAATAAAAAACATAAAAAATCTATTCATCTCTCTATAGAACGAATTATATCACAAAAAACAATCCTCTCAAATATAAAAATTGCATTTTCGTTATTTAGTGGCTAAACTGCAACATATGCAACAAGACAAACGCAATTTTATTATATTTTCCAAACACAAGCGTCTAAAGCGTCTGTGGCAATTTTTTTTCACAGGCTGGGGTTTGGTTATGGTTGCGGCCTTGGTTGCGGGTTCTTTGTTTACAAAACAAATTCTGTGGACACCGATTTCTGCGATTAACATGACAGAAATCGTCAGCAATCAGTTCAAAATGTCCGGTGCATCATTTGTCGGCACCGACAAAGACGGCAACCCCTTTAAATTACGGGCCCAAAATGGGTACCAAGAATACGACAATCCTAATATAATATATATGGATTCTGTATCTGGTTCACTCAGTCGTGCAGTAAACAACACACACATAACAGATAATATTTCCGCAAAACACGGTCAATTTAATCGCACAAATAAAACGATAAAACTTATCGGCAATGTACGTGTTGATTCCAGCAACGGCGACAAAGTTCGCACAAATGAATTGGTGATAAAACTATGAAACAATCAGTATTACGCGTTAAACATTTATCAAAATCATACGGCAAACGCTTGGTTATCAAGGATGTCTCACTCGAGGCAAGACAAGGCGAATCCGTTGGCTTGCTGGGGCCAAATGGTGCGGGCAAAACCACCGCATTTTATTGCATTACGGGGCAACTTGCTGCCACTGGTGGACAAATATTCCTAAATTCCCAGGACATCACCCACCTGCCATTTTATCAGCGTGCCCGTCTGCACATCGGCTATCTGCCCCAGGAAAACAGTGTGTTTCGTGGCCTGACGGTCGAGCAGAACATCCTGGCAATACTAGAAGTTGTCGAACCCGACCGTAAAAAACGTCAAAAAAAACTGGATTCGTTATTGGACGAATTTTCCATCACATCATTGCGACGCAGTCCTGCGACGGCTCTGTCTGGTGGCGAACGTCGTCGTGTTGAAATTGCACGCGCACTGGCCAACGACCCAAAGTTTATTTTATTAGACGAACCTTTCGCGGGCATTGACCCAATTGCGGTGAACGAAATACGCAGTCTGGTATCTCAGTTAAAAAATCGTGGTCTGGGTGTAATCATCACCGACCATAATGTTCGTGAAACATTGGGCATCACTGATCGCAGTTATGTCTTGCACGATGGAAAAATATTAAAACACGGAACCACATCTGAAATCATCCAGGATAAAATGGTTAAAAAGGTTTATCTGGGCGAAGACTTTGTTATGTAGCCTTACCATTCAATCGGCATCCGACCACATTTTTCTAAATATTGATTTGCTGCGCTAAAATGCCTGCACCCAAAGAACCCACGATACGCCGACAAGGGTGACGGATGCACACTGCGCAACACCAGATTTTTATCAGTATCTACAAATGCCGCCTTCTTTTGGGCATAACTGCCCCACAACATATAAACAATATTTTCCTTTTGCGCCAGAATCCGAATAACACTATCTGTAAATTCTTCCCATCCACGCCCGGCATGCGATGCCGCCGCATGCGCCTGAACCGTCAGTGTAGAATTCAGCAACAACACCCCCTGGTTTGCCCAATGTGTCAAATCACCATTTGTGACAGATTTCCGCCCCAAGTCAGATTCAATTTCTTTGTAAATATTTTGCAAACTTGGTGGCACCGGGGTCGGTGGCAAAACCGAAAAACACAACCCATGCGCCTGGCCGGGCTCATGATATGGGTCTTGGCCAATAATCACAACCTTCACCTGGTCCAGCGGACACAAATTAAATGCATTAAAGATATTCTGCGGTGCCGGATAAACCATTTTACCCGACAAATATTCCCCACGCACAAAGTCTGTTAATTTGATAAAATAGTCTTTATCAAATTCTGTCGCCAACGCATCTTTCCAAGATTGTTCAATTTTTACATTCATAACTAAACCTTATATACACAAGTAATCGTCCATAGAAATTAATTTTACCTGACAAGATTTCCACAGAACCACATCAATATACCCCCGTGGCAAGCCCGTTTCACGAACCAAATGCGCAAACATATTATCACAGGCAGATTTTATTTCTGGCGACAATTTTGCATT
>JAWPOG010000011.1:0-36497 GCA_033345155.1 Alphaproteobacteria bacterium
TCAAAGATATTGGGGGGAACCAGTACCTATAATAAAATGTGAAAAATGTGGATTGGTTCCAGTGCCTGAAAAAGACTTACCAGTTACTTTACCAAATCTTAAAGAATTTAAACCAGGACAAAATGGAGAATCTCCACTTGCCTCTGCTGAAGAATGGAAAAATACAACGTGTCCACACTGTGGAAATCATGCAGTAAGAGAGACAGATACAATGCCACAATGGGCGGGTTCGTCGTGGTATTTCCTGAGATATTTAGATTCAAAAAATAATGATGAATTTTGTTCGCAGGAACAGTTGAAAAAATGGATGCCGGTCGATCACTATAACGGCGGGATGGAACATACAACACGGCATCTGCTGTATTCGCGTTTCTGGTACAAGGTGTTGCATGATTTGGGTTTTGTGCCAGGTTTGGAACCATATAAAAAGCGTACCAGTAATGGTCTGATTATGGCGGCGGATGGTTCAAAAATGTCAAAATCACGCGGTAATACCGTCCCCAGTTCCGATGTCGTTGAACGCAGTGGTGCAGACGCGTGCCGTATGGCAATTTTATACCTGGGGCCGTGGGAACAAAGCGCAAACTGGTCCGAAGATACATTGCGGGGGGTTGAAAGATTCCTGAAACGGGTGGAAAATCTGTCGGAAAATTTAACAGATGAACCAATGGACGCAGGTCAGGAACGGTTGATGCATAAACTGATTGCAGATGTGACAGATCGTCTGGAAAATATGCGTTTTAACACGGCAATTTCGGCAATGATGGAATTTATTAATGCGTTTAATGGCGGTATGCCCCGCCCTGCGTATGAAGTGCTGTTGCAGATGTTGAATCCATTTGCGCCACATATGACCGAAGAAATGTGGGAAAAATTGGGGCATGCAAATATGCTGGTGTTTGAAAAGTGGCCAATATCTGATGCAACAAAACTGGTGGAAACAGAAATGACAATCGTTGTGTCAATCAATGGAAAGCGTGCGGCGGACTTTGTTGTGCCGGCGGATGCAGACGAAGATGCGATAGTGGTGGCTGCTAAAAATGCGGCAGGTGCTAAATTGGCAGATGCAGAAATCGTTAAAACGATTGTGGTGCCGAAAAAATTGATTAACTTTGTTGTGAAAAAGTAAAAAGTATTATGCCCCGCCTAAGGAAAAGCGGGGTTGTTTTTTTTAGTGTATTTTGATTGTTTAATAAATTGACTTTGGGATGTTTGGGCTGTAATATGTTCGGTATGAAAAAAATGTTTGTTGCTTTGATGTTGGTTTGTGCTTTGCCACAGTTGGTAATGGCGTTTGTTGAGCGAGATGTTGCGGTGTTGCGTGTGATGAACAAGGATGCCGGCAAAGCCCAGGAAATAAAAATATCGGTGGGGGATGAAGCGCAATATGAAAAACTGTTTATAAATGTACGCGCATGCAAGCAAAGTGATCCATTCGAGGCAGAAGATTATTGGGCTTTTCTGGAAATCACTGAAGATAGGGAGTTGGTTTACAGTAATTGGATGAATCGTAACGAGCCAGGTCAAAATCCATTGCAGCATGTTGATTATGATGTTTGGCTGGTGGGTTGTGAATAAAGGATTGTAAAAATGAAAAAAATGAAAAACATGGTTGGTTATATGTTGGGAAATCCAAGTGTAGAACATTGTGTCGGATGCGAGTGGTGTAAATCTGATTGTCGTGTTTGGATTTGTCCTACGCGGGGGGTGGCGGAAAAGATGCTGGCCGAGTCGCAGACCAATTATTTTAAGTCTGGGTGTGTGTGGACTACTATCTATCAGGTTTCGGCGAAAAACATTGCTTGCGAAAGGGATTGTAATGGGTTGTTGTACACAAATACGCCAACCAAGATTGTTGTGGACAGGGTTGTTTTTCATGAAGATACAAGACAGATAACAGATGCAGATTTAATTGTGAAGGCGCGCAAACAACACGGTAAATTTGCACGTTTAATGCTTAGTTTGGAACAGGAGAGAAGGAAATGAATTCTTTGAAGAAATATTTGAAGATTGTTATTGGTATTTGTGCGTTGGTTTTGGTTGTGATGGTATTCTTTTTTGCGCAACGCAGCGGGGCTTTGGAAACAGGGACGTTGAAAAATTGGCAGGCGGCATCGGCAGATAGTCGTGTGTCGGCGGCGCAGATTTTAACAGGTGCGGATAAAGATATTGAATTGCTGGTGGCCTGTGTGGATAAAATGGCGACTTTGGCTGATAGTGGCGACATGTTGATTCGTGATGCTGTGTCGTTGTGTCATACAGGGATTCAGTTAAAAGAAAATTTGTAAAATGTGGCGTGTGCTTTTATTGATGATTATGTTGGCCGGGTGTGGTGGTGTCGCCAGAAATCCCGGTCAGTCTTATTTGGGGGCACGGTATATGAATTCCCCGCTGGGCGAAGGGGTTTTGCCCGATGACGATCCGTTGATGCGGCTTGATGCGTTTGATTGCACCACATTTGTGGAAACAGTTTTGGCGGGCGGAGATAAGCATCGTTTGATGCAAATTCGATATAAAAATGGGGAAGTTGGGTTTGCAACACGAAATCATTTTATCGAGTCAGATTGGTTGGCGAATAATTCTGATATTGTGCGTAATGCCAGTGCGGAGTATGCAACAACTCGTGTGCGTCATGTAGTGATTGATAAACAAAATTGGTTCAAGGTTGTTCATGATTTAGATATAGTTGTTCAGCCTGTTGCGGTGGATTTGGAATATGTGCCGTATGAGTATGCCACAGAGATAAAGATAAGTAGGCCAGTGTTGGTGTTGTTTGTTGCTGACAATCCGAATTTTCGTGATACAATAGGTACTGATTTGGCTGTGGTGCATATGGGAATATGGCTGCCAAATGGTAAATTGCGACATGCGTCCAGAAAACGTGGAATGGTTGTGGATGTGGATATGGACGAATATATGGCACAACGGATGAAGAATAAACAGAATCTGGGAATAGCGGTAATTGAAATAAAATGAATAATGATGAAAAACTAATTTGTATGGATATGGGAACCTTGGGTAATGTCGGGGGGGGCGGACATGCAACGCTGTGTTTGGGGATTGAATCTTCGTGCGACGAAACATCAGCGGCATTGGTGGACAGTAATCGTAATATTTTATCGCATATAATTTATTCTCAGATTCCAGAACACCAAAAATATGGTGGCGTTGTGCCAGAATTGGCGGCAAGGGCGCATATTTTGGCAATTGATGCTGTCATAGAACAAACCTTGGACAAGGCAGGCAAGACCATAGATGATGTTGATGTTGTGGCGGCGACGGCGGGTCCAGGGTTAATTGGTGGAGTGCTGGTCGGTTGGATGGCGGCGACGGGTATTGCCCAGACAACAGGTAAACCATTGGTTGCAGTTAATCATCTGGAGGGACATGCGCTGGTGCCGCGTTTATGTGCAACGCGTGCCGATGGTGTGGCGGGTGATGTTAAGGTAGAGTTTCCTTATTTGTTAATGTTGGCATCAGGTGGACATTGTCAGATTCTATTGGTGCGTGGTGTTGGACAATACGAGTTGATTGGTCAGACCCTGGATGACAGTGCGGGCGAAGCCTATGACAAGGTGGCAAAAATGCTGGGGCTGGGGTATCCGGGTGGGCCGATAGTAGATAAACGCGCCCAAGACGGCAATCCGCGTGCCTTGGATTTTCCGCGGCCGCTGTGTGATAAGCCGGGGTGTGATTTTTCATTCAGTGGCATTAAAACCGCGGCGCGTACTTTTCTGGGGCGGGCAGAATTGCCATTGACGGATGCGTATATAAATGATTTTTGCGCATCGTTCCAGGCGGCGGTTGTGGACTGTGTTGTTAATCGCCTGAATAACGCAATGCATGATGCACGTGTGCGGGCGTTGGCGCCCAAGACGCTGGTGGTGGCGGGGGGTGTTGCGAAAAACAGTGCAATTCGTGCCGCGATGGAAAAATTAGCTGATAAAAATAATATGGTGTTTGCCGCGCCGCCAATGAATTTGTGTACCGATAATGGTGCAATGATTGCGTGGGCAGGATTGGAAAACTATCGTGTGGGTCGCATTGTGCACGAGCCAATCGCACCACGTCCGCGTTGGCCATTGACTGAATTGTAATTTGGTGTGGTTTATGGTATAATAGGCGGTATGGAAAATTATAAAAAATCTTATGATGCGGCAACACAAAAATTGCTAAGGCTGGCGGCGGAAATTGATCGTGCCAGTTTGTCGCGGTTTGATGCGCAATATACTTTGTATGATATTGTCTATGTGTTGCGAAATTTGTATGCTGATGAAAAATTTAGACGCAAATTCGTGGGACAAGATGCGTTTCGGGGATTTGTGCCATGGCCCAAGGGATTTTGCGCGCTGTCCAGTGTCTGTATATATGAATTATATGGTGGGAGCGAGGTTTGGGGACCGTCCGCGATTAAAATGGGGGCGTGGGAACATGCACCGGTTGTATATTTACAAAATAAATTTACCGATATGCCATTCGATACAACTGGGGATCAATTTGCGCCATTGGTTGTACCCTATCATGTGGGCGAGCCGATTAATAAACGTATGCGTGATATGAAAACACCAAATAAGGCTGAATTTATTAAACGTGTAAAGCAAGAATTAGATAGGCGGTAAATATGCAAAAACCAGAACCTTTTGTGAATGGTGAAATGATTTTTAGTGTGTCGGATGCGTCCGCCCTGTTAAAGGGGGTTGTGGAAACGGCGTTCCCGCGGATTAAAATTCGTGGTGAATTATCGCAGATTACACGTGCGACATCGGGACATATGTATATGACGATTAAGGATTCGGGGGCTGCGATTTCTGTGATAATTTGGCGTGGCACGCCCGTTCCATTCAAGTTGGAAGATGGGTTAGAGGTTATTATTACTGGACGCTTTACGACATATCCGGCACGCAGTAATTATCAAATTATTGCAAGTGAAATTGAAATGGCGGGTGTGGGCGCGATACTGAAAATGTTAGAAGAGCGCAAGCGTAAATTGGCAGCAGAAGGCTTGTTTGACGACGCACGAAAAAAGCCCCTGCCCCGATTGCCACAAAGAATTGGGGTGGTAACCAGTCCAACGGGTGCCGCGTTCCAAGATATTCAAAATCGTTTGCGGGAACGGTTCCCGGTGCATGTGTTGTTATACCCTGCGACGGTTCAGGGCGCGACGGCAGCAGCCGAGGTGGCAGCGGGTATTGAGTACTTTAATCGAGAAAACAACGTTGATGTTATCATTGTGGCGCGTGGTGGTGGTTCGCTGGAAGATTTGTTGCCGTTTTCTGAAGAAATTGTTGTGCGGGCGGCGGCGGCCAGTCGTATCCCGTTGATTTCCGGCGTTGGGCATGAGCCTGACTGGATGTTAATTGATTTTGCGGCCGATTATCGTGCGCCAACCCCAACCGGCGCGGCCGAGGCCGTTGTGCCAACAAAATTGGCATTAACCCAGGAACTGGATAATATGTGGGTGCGGTTGTCGGGAAACTTTATGACCCGCCTTGTAAATGCAAAACAACGTATAGAATCGATTAATATTAAAAGTCCTAAGCAACTGGTTATGGAACATGCGCAACGACTGGATGATTTGGGGCGGACGATGAATATTATTGTTAATGCCAAGATTGGTGCCGCCCATCAAAAGATGGAAGTGCTGTCTGCGTTTCCGAATGTTTTACAAAATCGTATGACAAGTTTGAATCAGGCGGTGGCGCATCTGGGGCAGATGTTAAATTCGCTGTCTTATAAAAGCGTTTTATCGCGCGGATATGCAATTGTGCGCGGTGAAAACAATCAGATTATCAGTCGTGTGGATGGTGGTGCGCCAAAATCAATCGAGTTTGCAGATGGTGTTATCCAGATATGATGTGATTATTGTTGGCGCGGGGGCGTCGGGCCTTAGTGCTGCGAGCGCGCTGGTTTCACGCGGAAAACGCGTTGTTGTGTTTGATATGGGTAAAACACCGGGGCGTAAAATTATGGCGTCGGGTGGTGGACGGTGTAATATCACAAATCTGGCGGCGCGGTATGATAGGTATTTTGGTGAAAATCGGGACTTTGTGCGTTCTGCGATTAGTCGTGTGTCGCCACGTGATATTCTTGAATGGGCGGATTCGCATAGTATAAAATTAGTAGAAAAAAGTGCGGGACAATATTTTTGTGCCGATGGCGCGGGTGCGGTTTTGAATGCGCTAATGGATGATGCATGTGGGGCGGATTTTGTGTATGACGCGACGATTAACGATGTACGCAAAGATGGTGATGATTTTATTGTTAATAATTGTGTGGCGCGTTCTGTGATTGTTGCTACCGGTGGTACATCGTTTGGTGTGTTGGGTGTGTCGGACGCGGGGTACAAAATTGCCAAACAGTTTGGTCATAAAATTATTCCTGTGCGCCCCGCCCTGTGTGCATTATCTTATGCGGGTGCGCCATCAGAATTGGCGGGTATTTCATTGGAAGTGCAGATAAGGATTGGGAAAAACATCGTACGTGATTCTTTGTTGTTCACGCATTTTGGAATTGGGGGACCGGCTGCATATCGTGCTAGTTTATATGATGTTCGTGATGGGATTTATATTGACTTATTGCCGGCGGTAAATATTCTGGATGAATTGCGCAAAGCCAAGATAACGCGCGGCAGAAAAAGTGTGGCAGGTGTGTTGGGACAATGGTTGCCAGCGCGTGTAGCAAAATGGATTGCAGGGGATGAGTTGCGCAATGTTGCGGATGTTAAAGATTCTGAGATTGTACAAATTGCAGAACGTGTTTCAAAAATGAATGTTCCAGGTGATAAAATTAAATATCATAATTTGGCCAGCGCCGAGGTTGTGCGTGGTGGTGTTGATACAAATGAGGTGTCATCCAAGACAATGGAATCAAAATTATGTTCGGGATTATTCTTTGTGGGCGAGGTATTGGATGTTGCTGGTGATTTAGGTGGGTTTAATTTGCATTGGGCGTGGGCTAGCGGTCGTGTGGCGGGTGAAAATGCATAGAAAAAACCGCCAGTTGGCGGTTTCTGTTTTGTTATTTTTGTTCCCCAATATAAATTCCCATATTGTGTGCAACGTCCAATAATGGGTTGTCTGGTGATACATAGGCATTTGATGTCATCAGTTCTGGGATTTTTGGGTCTGTTACACATTCGCCTGATGATACAAATTCTGATAATGGGATGGTATGAACGTTGTTGCATTCCAGGGCGGTCATAACATATGTCTCGCCGTTTTCGATTGCGTTCAAAGCACAATCTGCAAAACGTGCGGCTAGGATGCGGTCTGTTGCGGTTGTGTCGCCCGCACGTTGGGTGTGCTCTGGAAATGCGGCACGATTTACTATGCCGGCAGATGTTAATTTGCGTGAAATCATATCGGCAGGTCGGCCTGAATGACCACGCAGTTTTATACCCTCGGACGCGATGATTATGCCATAGTCTTGGGGGGCAGATTTTATATGTTTGATTAAATTGGCGGTGTCGAATTTTATTTCCGGGATTAATATCGCAGATGCCTTCGAAGCAATGCCCGCATGAAGTGCCAGCATACCGCAGTCACGACCCATCGCCTGGACAACAAACCAGCGATGATGGCTGCGTGCCGTCAATATTAATTGATCGCAAAAGGATGTTAACTGTTGGACCGCGGTATTAAATCCGATTGTGCTGTCTGTGCTGGGGATATCCATATCAATTGTTTTTGGTATGCATACCAACTGTAAATCGCGATAGATTTCACGGTTTGCCCATGCTAATGATAAACTGCCGTTGCCACCAATTAAAATCAGCGCGTCTAATTTTAATGCGCGCAAAGATTTGTGCAGTTGTTCGTTAAAAGCCTGGATGTGCCCTGTTTCGGCAGCTGTTTCAAAGTTTAATGCCGTTGCACGACCGTTGTGCAAAAAACTGCCCGCCAGACGGATGTTTTCTATTGGTAACAGCATGTCATTCAGTTTGATGGCAGCAGGTGGCGTAACATACAGGCCGTCTGTGCCGTCCAGGATGCCGTATACATCCCAACCGCGCAGGCGTGCGCCCGTCATGATGTGCCAAATTGCTGTGTTCAGGCCGCTGCAATCGCCGCCAGTTGTCATAATTCCAATTTTTTTCATGTGTTTCCCCGTATTTTCTTGAAATTATACCATAAATGAATTGACAAAGAAATATTATTTGGAATAATTTTCCAAGATAAATATGTAATTTGTTCCGCAGGAGTTATCAGTAATGTCAAAACAGAATAATATGGGAAAAATAAAACGTTCAACTGATGAATTGATTAATGATGCTATTGCCCAGCAAAGCGATTGGCAGGAAAATCGTCGTGAATATACACGTGTGTTTTTGAAATCTTTGAATATGTTTGCGCGCCCTTCAAAAAGAAAACAGTTGGAAAATCAGTCTGTCGAGGTCAAAGATGTTGAGTCCGCTCGCAATCGCCACGGCACATTACGTGCATATTGGTTTCCGATTGCGTGTGCGATTTTGGTAATCTTTATTGCAGTTTGGGTGATTTTTATTCGTGGTGCAACTCAGCCCCGTGTCGTGGTGGTGCCTGTGGTGCCAGAGCCGACTGTGCAAAAGGTGAATGATGAATTTAATGTTCCAGCATTTGATATTGTGCGTATTGAAAAAGATGGGGATATTGTAATCGCAGGTCGTTGGTTGCCATATCAGAATATTTCTATTGTGGTGAATAACAAGATTGTTGCGACAGAACGTACAGATTATGCGGGCGAGTTTGTTTATACTTCGTCACATGCATGGGCGCCTGGTAATTATACAATTGCGCTGTTGGGGGCAGAACCAGAAGTGAAATCGTCAGACAGGGTTTTTGTTTATGTCTCGGATGCAGGGGTGGAAAATTCTGTATCGCTGTTGATGACAAAAGAAGGCAGTACGTTGTTGCAAGCGCCGGCCATGTTGCGTGATGGCGATTTGACTGTGTCTAAGATTGACTATTTGGATACAGGGCGCGTTGTGGTGTCTGGTGATGGCTTGCCTCGTTTGCGCGTATCGTTGAGTTTGAATGATAAATATATGGGCTTTGCACGTGTTTCAGATCACAAACATTTTGGGCTGGGGGCGGATGTAGGCGAATTGGAAAGCGGGAAAGAATACGAACTGGTTGTGCGTATGCATGATGGAGATGGCCGTACGGTTGGTAATGTGTCTCACAAGTTTGTTATGCCGGAAATGACGGGGGATGACGACACTTATTATACAGTGCGACGTGGGGATTGTTTGTGGATTATTGCGCGCAATTTTATGCGTCGTGGTATTCTGTTCAGTATTATTGCGGAACGTAATGCAATCGCTAATCCGGATTTGATTTATCCAAAACAGTTGTTGCAAATTCCAGTTGCAGGTAAATAAAGGGTGTGTTTGTATGTCGTTTGCCAGTGAAGCGATGGTGTTGTTGCGGGCTTTGGAAAAGAATCCAGACCAGTTGACACGGCGTCATTTGAAAAAGATTTATTCGTTGTTGATTCTTAGTGGGCATTATCCGGTGTGTCCATGGTGTCATGAGTATATTTATAATATAAAAGATTTTACCTGGGATCATATAGTGCCAAAATCTGCGGGTGGCAGTGATTCTTTGGATAATCTGCAGCCTATGCACAGGCATTGCAATAATGCGGTCAAGGCCGATTGTTTGTGCCAGGTCGATTATCGGTATGATATTAAATCCGGTCTTGTCGAAACTATTATGAGTGTCCGTGTGACGACGGTTGCAAAAAAGACAGACGAAAATTCAAATAAAAAGAAAGGCAAAGAAAAATACAGTAATGACAGACGGTTAACAAAAAATATGTCGAAGCATAGGTAAAATATAGCAAGGCAAAATCTGTTCTGGACACAGGGTGGTTTTTGTTGTATTATCTGTGCCGTATCTTTTGCGGGCGTGGTATAATGGTAGCACGTCAGCTTCCCAAGCTGAAGACGAGGGTTCGATTCCCTTCGCCCGCACCAAGATTGAAGTTGGTTGTGTTTGAATCGGGTATCCTCTCTTCTTCGTCTAAAACTCGTTGCTAATAACGCAACTCGTTAAGACTGCGATACGTTTGGATTCCCTTCGCCCGCACCATCCGCTTTCGCTGGCACTGCAGCGAGATTGGGGTTGGAATTGTTTGGATTCCTTTCGCCCGCACCATCCGCCTTCGCTGACGCTACAGCGAGATTGGGGGTTGGTTGTGTGGAAGCGGGTAATGTATAAGGGGTATAAAATGTATAAGGGGTATAAAATGAAAAAATCATATGCTAAATTGTTCGTATTAGTTTCTTTGTGTGCTATGTGTTCTTGCAAAAAAGCAGAAACCGAAAAGAAAGCTCTTGTGCGAAAAAGATTCAATCAAACAAGTGTGATTAAAAAAGATATTGATACAGTTCGAGTGACTGGTGTGTATGATATTTATGCTCGCTGGGATGGCGTGGTTAGATTTATGACCTGTGTTGATAATCAAGGTAATGAAGATTATATTCTTTATAGTCTTATGGAAAAAGGTACCCCTATGCGCGGGGCTGAATTTATTGAACGTGGCGATACAATTGTTTTAAAAGGCGATACTTTGGTTAAAAATATCACACGCGAAAGAATTAAATCTGAGTTTGTGAAAGTCAGATCTTGATATGTTAAAAAGTTCGTGTCATGCTGTGTATTAGGTATTTAAACACAGGGGGTATTGTGAAAATTTTATCTGTAGATACTAAACCGTTTGATAATCAGTATAGTTCAGAATATTAATCAGGAAAAACAAATAAAAATTTGACTTTTTAGATTTTTTGGGTCATAATGCGTGGGCAAATCCCAAAGATTGCCATTTTTGATAAACCAGTTCGCAGTATGCGTGTGGTACATCATCCGACGAGTTTCGTCCTTGATGGCGTTTTTTTGTGGTTAAACAGTTAATAAGTACAAGGAGCAAAAAATATGGCAACTGTTATTCGTTTGGCGCGCTATGGTGCTAAAAAACGTCCATACTATCACATTGTTGTGACAGATTCACGCAATGCACGTAATTCAGGTAATGTGTTGGAGGTTGTTGGTAAATATGACCCAATGCAAGCCAAAGATAGCGATAAGCGCGTTGTGTTGAAATTAGAAGAAATCAAGGCTTGGTTGGCCAAAGGTGCGCAACCATCTGATCGTGTTTATAAATTCTTGGCCAAGGTGGGCCTGGTAAAAGCGAAGGCAATTCCAGTTCAGACCAAGAAACATCTGCAGTCTGAAAAAACTCAGATGAAAATTAAAGACAAAGCTGACAAATTGGCAAAGATAGCCGAAGAAAAAGCCGCAGCAGAAGCAGCAGCCAAGGCAGCAGCAGAAGCGCCAGCGACAGAGGTTGCGGAATAATTGTTGTTTGTGTTGCCCGGGATTTTTCCCGGGCAAGATTTTGTATATGGGGGTTGATATGGTTTTTTATTGTCCTTATGAACAAAGATTAGAATGCACGCAGTCTGAACGCGAGGATGAATTTTTTCGTCAGATGTACGAAGATATGTTGTTGAACAGGGGCGTTTGTTTTGTGACAAATGGCAAGTGTCAGGTGTTAGAGTATGAATGTGCAAAATTGCGCGCCTTTAAGCTTCAACAAAGAAAACAACAAGAGTTACAAAAACAAAAATAAATATGCCAAATCAGACAAAAATCTTGGTCGGAAAAATCGTTGCCCCACAAGGCATTCGTGGCGAGGTGCGTGTGCAATCGTTTGCCGAAAAGCCAACAGATTTTCAAAAATTGAATGTTATTAGTTCGCGTTTCGCAGAAGGAGATTTTAAGTTTGTGCGCGTGGTGCCAAATTCTAATGTTGTAATTGCGAAAATTCGTGGTGTTGATGACAGAAATGCAGCCGAAGCTTTGCGTGGGACAGAATTATTTATTGCAAGGGATGCCCTGCCCGATTTGGGCGAAAACGAGTATTATCAGGCGGACTTGATTGGTTTTAATGTTGTGCGTAATGGTGTGAAAATTGGTGTTGTGGATGGTTTTCAAAACTATGGCGCGGGCGATATTATTGAGTTGGGCAACGGCGAAATGGTGTCTTTTGGTGGGGCGCATGTCGATATGGAAAACAAGATTGTGGTTGTAAAATAATGCATTTTAATATACTGACTATTTTTCCGGAAATGTTTCCAGGAACGCTCTCGGGTGGTGTGGTTGGTCGCGCATTGGAACGGGGGATTTGGTCGTATGATGTGATAAATATTCGTGATTTTGCCATAAATAACTATGGCAGTGTTGATGATACCCAATTTGGTGGTGGCGCAGGTATGGTTATGCGGCCAGATGCACTGGGCGATGCGTTGGATTCGATAAAAAATCATGGTAAAATCATATACTTTTCGCCGCGTGGTGCAACACTGAATCAGAAAATGGTGCGCGAATTTACCGCCCTGCCCGATGCGACATATACCCTGCTGTGTGGTCGGTACGAAGGAATCGATGAACGAATCATCGAAGAATATGATATAATGGAACTGTCAATTGGTGATTATATTTTATCAGGTGGCGAAATCGCTGCACAGGTTTTTATTGACAGTTGCGTTCGCGTGATGGATAATGTGGTTCACGGTGGAATTGAGACCACCCAAAACGAAAGTTTCGAAATCGGCGGGTTGGAATGGCCGTTATATACCCGTCCGTCAGTATGGCGTGGACGAAGCGTCCCAGAAGTCCTGCTGTCCGGTCACCACGGCAATATCGAACGGTGGCGGAAACAACAATCGGTTGACATAACAACAGAGCGTCGGCCGGATTTAATAAAGGAAAATGAAAAATGAGCATTATTAAAAAAATCGAAGCAGCCCAAATTGAAAAATTAAAGGGCGACAAGAAAATCCCAAACTTCAAAGCTGGGGATACATTAAAAGTTCACGTCAAAATTAAAGATGGTGATAAATTCCGTATCCAGGTTTTCGAAGGTGTTGTTATCGCGCGTGATGGCGGCATGGGAAATAATGCATCCTTTACAGTGCGTCGTGAATCATACGGTGTTGGTGTTGAACGCAAGTTCCCACTGTACAGCCCTGCAATTGAAAAGATTGAAAAGGTTCGTATTGGTAAAGTGCGTCGTGCAAAGTTATTCTTCTTGCGCGGGTTGTCAGGTAAAAAGGCGCGTATCGTCGAAGACCTGGCGGCAACAAGTGCAGAAAAGAATGCAAAAAAATAAAAAATCCCCCGAATGGGGGATTTTTTATCAGGCAAATAAATTAGAACAATTTGAATTTATAATTTGTGCCAGCGCGGAATGTGGTGTCACTGGATGAAAATCCTGCACCTGCATTTACAGACCATTCATCTGTTAACCCAATCGCAAAGCCAACAGCTGCAGCCGATTCGCCATTGTGATAGCCGTAACCGCCACCAACTGATACTTCGCCGCGGCTAACATTCGATACCGCCACCGAAGACAAGGCGGCAACGCTGGCGATTCCAGCAGACAAATCAGAATCGATATCGTCAATGCGATTATCCAGTTCAGATATTGCCGCGCTGTTCAAAGCAATTGCATCTGCGTTTGCAGCAATTGCATCTGCGTTTGCAGCAATCGCATCATTTGCCAATACTGCATTAGTATAATAGCCCTGCATAATAACAGCAGTATCATTTATAATGCCATGCACAACACCGATATTATCCGTTTCGCCTTCATATGCCGAATCGGTGTTAGTTTCAGTCGCCCAGGTAACCAAATCATCCATTGGATCTGTGCTGCCATTCAGTGTTTCACGCAAATCACGCATCGCGTCCCATGAATTATCGATACGTTCAATGGCGTTTTTGGCATCGTCCAAAGTGGTGTGCATTTCTGTGCCGTATGTTGCAAACGCTGGTGCTGTCATCAGTGCGCAAAGCACACCCGTCAAAGTGATTTTCTTCATTTTCTTTCCTTTTTATTTTGGTTAACAAAAATAACCGCCAAAAATTTTGGCGGTCGGGTGGTTAAGAAAATCACACAAGAAAATGACCCCTGTGGCTTTTGCGTATAAATATACGTTGTTGTATAGCCACAGGCCACCCGACCAAACAGTCGGGAAATACAAAACAAAAGGCGCATCCGCGCCACAATTTTATTTTGCATCGGTCGGATTTCAATACGATTTTTTTTCGCATCGTTCTTGTGAGGATTTCTTACGTCCCCGAAGCCAACATCCCTGCTGGATTCAAACGAAATTATACAATAAAAAAACCGCAAATGCAAGCAGTTGTTCAGGTGATAGCATAGGCGTTGATGAGTCTGGTGAAAAAATCGCAAGGTTATGAAAAATATCATTATAAAAAATCCCCCAATCGGGGGATTTTTGTTTTGTTGTTGTTTTATTTCTTTTCAGAAAAGTCTGCGTCAACGGTGCCGTCATCGGTTTTCTTTTCTTCGCCTTGGGCGGCTTGTTCGGCCTGGGCAGCCTTATAGACCGCTTCGCCTAATTTCATGGCGCGTTCGGTTAATGCGTCTGTTTTAGATTTCAGACTGTCAATCGTTGCGTCCGCCTTGGCCAGTTCGTCCGCCAATTCTTTTTTGGCATCTTCGATGGCTTTCTTTTCGTCTTCGCTGATTTTGTCGCCATGTTCTTTTAATGATTTTTCAATACTGAAAATCGCGGTTTCGGCTGTATTTTTCGCCTCGGCTAATTCGCGTTTTACTTTGTCAGCTTCGGCATTGGCAGCCGCTTCGTCAACCATACGCTTGATTTCGTCTTCGGACAGACCGCCGTCGGATTTGATTGAAATCGCCTGTTCTTTGCCAGTGCCTTTGTCCTTGGCCGACACATGCACAATGCCGTTCGCGTCGATGTCAAACGATACTTCGATTTGTGGCATGCCACGTGGGGCGGGTGCGATACCTTCTAGATTAAATTGACCCAATAATTTGTTGTCTGCCGCCATGTCGCGTTCGCCCTGGAATACGCGGATGGTTACGGCCGATTGGTTGTCTTCGGCGGTGCTGAACACTTGGGATTTTTTTGTTGGGATTGTTGTGTTGCGGTCAATCAGACGTGTAAACACGCCACCCAATGTTTCAATACCCAAAGACAATGGTGTCACGTCCAACAACAGAACGTCTTTGACGTCACCTTTTAGCACCCCGCCCTGGATGGCGGCGCCCATGCCGACAACTTCGTCTGGGTTCACACCCTTGTGCGGTTCGCGACCAAAGAATTCTTTGACCGTTTCGGCAACCTTGGGCATGCGGGTTTGACCACCGACCAAGATAACTTCGTTAATCTGTGATTTTTCCAGACCTGCGTCCTTTAATGCCTTTTTACATGGTTCGATTGTGCGTTCAATCAGGTCCGCAACCAACGATTCCAATTTGGCACGTGTCAGGGTTGTGTTAAAGTGCTTTGGACCCGACGCGTCCGCCGTCAAGAACGGCAGGTTGATATCTGTAGATGTCTTGGACGACAGTTCGATTTTTGCCTTTTCAGCGGCTTCTTTTAATCGTTGCAGCGCCAATTTGTCGCCCGACAGGTCAATGCCTGTCTGGGATTTAAATTCGGCAATCAAGTGTTCCAGAATGCGTGCGTCAAAGTCTGAACCGCCCAAGGCTGTGTCGCCGTTGGTTGATTTTACTTCGAATACACCGTCGATAATTTCCAAAATAGATACGTCAAATGTACCACCACCCAAGTCATATACCGCGATGATGCCGTCTTTGTCTTTGTCCAGACCGTATGCCAATGCCGCAGCCGTTGGCTCGTTCACAATGCGCAAAACATTCAGGCCCGCAATGCGTCCGGCATCTTTGGTTGCCTGGCGCTGGGAATCGTTAAAGTATGCCGGGACTGTGATGACCGCGTCTGTGACTGGTTCGCCCAGATAGCTTTCCGCATCTTTTTTAAGTTTTGCCAAAATCATTGCAGAAATTTGTGATGGGGCATATTTTTTGCCGTCCATTTCAACCCATGCATCGCCGTTTTCGCCCGCAACGATTTTGTATGGAACGCGTGCCGCGATTTCACGAACCGCTGGGCTGTCAAAGCGCAGGCCCATTAAACGTTTAATTTCATAGATTGTATTTTCTGGGTTGGTGACCGCCTGGTTCTTGGCTGTGATGCCAACCAACTGTTCCCCGTTTGATGTCAATGCGACAACGGATGGGGTTGTGCGCTGACCTTCGGAATTTTCGATAATTTTTGGGTCCGAACCATCCATGAATGCCATGGCTGAATTTGTTGTACCCAAGTCAATACCAATTACTTTTCCCATTTTTTTACTCCTGTTAAAAAATTTGCTTACACACCATATAGTTATTCAAAAAATCTTTTCAAGGGGCAATAGACAGTTTTTCTTATCAAAAAAGAAACGCCCAAATGGGCGTTTTCTACATTTCAGATGGGATTTTTAGCCCCATTAAATCAATTGTTTTTGCCAATGTATCGCGCGCAATGTTCACGATATGTAAGCGCCCTGCCCGAACCTCTGGCGCAACATCGTCGCGCAAGATCGGACAGTTGTGATAGAATGTATTTATCAACTGGCACAAATCATAGGCATAGTTTGCAATCATATCTGTGGCACGGTTTTCAAATGCGCTGATAACTGTGCGTTCAAAATCTAAAATGCCAATTAACAGATTGCGCTCGTCGGCATTTACCGGCATATATGCGGAATTTGCGTCAAATGTTGCGCGCTTTAATACGCTGTTCAGGCGGACGGCAGTATACAGGATGTATGGGCCGGTGCGACCTTCGAAACTGGTGACGGATGCAGGGTCAAAGATATAGTCTGAACGTACGTCGTGCATTAAATCGTTGAATTTTACTGCGGCCAGTGCAATTGCGTTGATTGTTTCTTCGTCCAAGGTTTTGCCAGATTCCGCCACGCGTGTGTTGACGGCTTCGTTTACAGCGTCGATAATATCGTCCAAACCGGCGGCATTGCCATCGCGGGTCTTGAACGGTTTGCCGTCGCGACCGTTGATTGTGCCGTATCCGATGTGCTCAAATTTGTCGTAATCAAATATGCCAGAGATTTGGGATGCGCGGAACAGCTGTTCAAAGTGCAGAGCCTGGCGCAGGTCGGTGAAATAGATTATGCGGTCTGGGTTGTCGGTTTTTTTGCGACAATATACCGCCGCCAGGTCGGTTGAATCGTATGTGTCTGCACCACGGGAATCGGTCCACATGTATGGTGGCATCGGTTTGTTGTCGTCGTCGCGTTTAACAATGATAACCTGGGCGCCGTCACTTTCGACAATCAGATCTTTGGCGCGCAGGATTTTTTCAACATAGTCCAAGTATTTTGCGGCGTTGCGTTCGCCCAAGTCATAATCAAATGGCAGAATGTTCAGACGCTGTACCGTGTCGTTCATCATTTCCAATGATATTTTTAGGAATTTTTCATACAGTGCAAAATAACCCGCGTGTCCGTCTTGAAATTTGGCCTTGATATCCTGGGCGTGCGATTGAAATTCTGGGTTTTCTTTGGCGAAAGAACTGGCAGCAGGATAGTATGTGTTTAATTCAGATGGGTCAATTTCAAAGTCGACAGGTGTATTCGGGTTAAAATCATCACGAAAATATGGTAATTCTGGGTGCAGGCGTTCAATCCAAGCAATTACCAGTGCCATTGGCTTGCCCCAGTCGCCGATATGATTCCAAGAATATGTTTGATGCCCCAACATGCGCGCAATGCGGTTAAATGTGTCGCCAACAATTGATGTGCGTAGATGGCCAATGTGTAACGATTTCGCTACATTGTATGCACCATAGTCTAGGTCGATGGTCATTGGTTTTTCGGTGCGTGGTTCCTGGGGTTGGGCAACGGAATCCCAGATGAATTCGTCGCGTAATTTAATATTAATAAATCCAGGCCCTGCAATAGATGCGTCGGCAACAAAATCTAATTCTGCCAGTTTTGGCAGGATTTCCGCCGCCAGTTCACGTGGGTTTTTGCCTGCAGATTTCGCCATTACCATTGCAGCGTTTGTTGAAAAGTCGCCAAAATCGCGGTTGCGTGGAACTTCCAAATTTACAGTGGTGCCCAATTTTTCATGTATTGCATTTGATACATATTTATATAAATTCATCTTTTTAAATCCTAAAATTATATTGGTAGAACAATCCTTACTTTCAGACCGCCAAATTCGCTGTCTTCCAGGAATATTTGGCCACCGTGATTTTCAATCGCGGTCTGGGCAATAGATAGGCCCAGCCCTGTGCCACCCGTTTCCGAACTGCGTGCATCGTCTAAACGGACAAATGGGCGCAAGGCATCGCGTTTGCGGTTGTCTGGGATGCCCGGACCGTCATCTTCGATAATAACTTCGATTTTGTCCGCATAATCGCGTTCGGTGATTCTGATGATTTTGTGTGAATACCTGGCCGCATTTTCAATGATGTTGCTGAATGCGTGCGCTAATGCCATTGGATGTGCATAGAACTGTGCCGGGGTGTCCGGAAAGTTCGTTATGATTTTTTTTGTGGGGGCCGCATCGCGCGCAATTCGTGTAAGCATTGGGGGTAACTCGGTCGCTTGTTCGATTTCTGGGGCTTCGCCACGGGCAAATGCCAGATAGCCGTTCACCATTTCTGCCATGCGATCAATGTCGCGAATTAAATTGTCGTTGGTGGCCGTTCCTGTTTCAACCGCAAGACGCATGCGGGTCAATGGTGCTTTAAGGTCGTGACTGACCGCATTCAGCATGTCTGTGCGGGTGCGATTGTATCTGTCCAGACGCTCTTTCATAGTTATCATGGATGTGGCGGCTTTGCGGATTTCTTTGGAGCCTGTTGGTGTAAAGCCAGGCGCATCCAAACCACGACCGAAGCGACCTGCAGCGTGAGCAATTCGACGAATACTGCGGGTGTGTGTGATAATAAACGGGGTAATTAAAATGGATACAATCAAAATAGAACCAATCAGCCAGATGATGAATACTTCGGTGCTGGTGGAATATATTCGATACAGCGATGTGCCAAATGTTATGATTTTGTTGTCCTGTGTTGGGATGTCAATAAAGATTAACCGTTTATCACGATCCATGTAAATGTCCGCGTCGCGATGTAAGCGTTGGGCCAGTTCGGCTGTCAAGCGACCAGTTTCGCGCGCGTGGTTGTCGTTGTGCGCAGGGCGGTTTAGTTTTTCACTGAATGTAACATTGATGCCAATGTCACGTGACATTTGTTGTGCGGCATCTGTGTTGCCTTCGTCAATAAAGTTCATTATTGTCGCGATTTCGCCCGACAATGTGCGTGCCAATGTATTGTGTACGCGCGACCAATGATTGCCAAAGAACGCATTGGCAACAATAACCTGGGCGATAATTAATGGTACTAGAATCATTAATATGGTTTGCCATAAAAAACTGCGTGGAATTAATCTCATTTCATGGTCCGTTTATGTTGTAGGGGATGCGGATTTGTCAATCAGTTTGTATCCATGACCCCGAATTGTTATGATATCCAGATGTGATAGTACTAGATTTAATTTGTTTCGCAAGCGTTTTGCAACCATAGGGGCCGCTGGTGCGATGTTGCCCAGGGGGCTGGTTAATAATTGTAATAATTTTTTTTCTTCGCCAGACAGGGCCAGTATTTGGTGCGTTTTGTTTGTTGAAGAAGAAACAAAAAACTCGTTATCTGCGAATGATAGGCCCTGGGGCATTTTTTTCCCAGTTGTGGCTGTTTGACGTATGATATTGTTCAGCCGTAATATTAGTTCGCGAATTTGAAACGGTTTTGCAAGATAGTCGTTAGCGCCACTGGATAATCCGTCAATTGTGTTTTCTGCCCCGCTGAGTGCAGTAAGCATTAATATCGGGGTTGTGTCACCAGATGAACGCAGTTGACGCAAAAAGGTCAGTCCATCCATGTTGGTCATCATACGATCCAGTATAATAGCATCTACGGACAAGCGTTTTAATATCTCGGTGGCGTTTTCTGCGGAATTAGAAGTGAGTACATGAAATCCTTCGTTGCGCAACCCAGTTGCCAAGGGTAGGCGTAACATATCGTCATCGTCGACAATTAGAATTGTGTTATTCATTTATCTTCTTAGTGGTTCAACTGCATATTCGCCAGGACGAATTGTTTGTATGGTATTGTCCGAGCCTGTTGCGTATTCTTCGTATGTAGCAGCACGAAATTGCATGTTGCTGGTTGCAAATTCTGTTTTGAACAGTGCATAGCCTGTGCCACCACCAGTTGTTGGTCCCTGCATCCCCAATGAATAATAACCACCCAAGATGCCATAGTCCAGGTCTATGTAGTCCAAGCTGACAATCAAGGAAACGCTGCTGATGCCGTCGCTGGTCATGTTGCAGGCAAATTCGCGATTTGACAGGACTGCCTCGGAATTAATGGGGACCACGATGTCCATAACGGTTGGCTCGCAAACACGGTTGATGCCGTTAACCAAAAATTCATAGGTCATGCTGACGGTTGCTTTGGATAGACCTGTGGACAGGTTTACCTGGGAAATCGTTGCTTTGGGAATTTTAAGTGTTGCGTTGGCGATGCCACTGCGTGCTGGGAAAGAAATGCCGGATTCCAAGCAATCGCGCGAGAATGGGTCCGCTTCGCATATATAAACACGAGAGTGCGAGTTCATCATGAACATGTTCGCAATACTGTTGAACAAGAAGGAACGTGTAATGCGGTCGTTCATGCGTGTGCAACCGAAATTACGGCAAATTACCATAGGTCGATCTGCAAATTTTACCCCCGGATGTTCTTCGAGTTCTTGTTTGCGCCTGTTAATTATATTTTGGTCATAGTCCAAACTGTCGGCGCGTTCCATAAACTTGGTTTCTGGGATAAAGTTTATGTCATCTGGATACGCATAGTAAGATTGTACCGGTGTTTCGGTGTAAAATGTTTGAATGTTGTCATAAAATATTTCTTCTGCGTGGGCAGAAAATGCGGTAATTCCAGCAAAAACAGCGGTTAAAATAGGTCTTAACATAGTATCGCCTTTTGTTCTCTTGTGATGAATATTAGAACATTTTTGATAATTGTGTCAAAACAAAAAAATATTTTTATTGAAATTTGTAATCGCTTTGGTTTAACTTATTGATAGTTAATAACACAAAGGTGGAAAGATGGTCGATTTGATTATTTCAGGAGAGGCCGGTAAATTGCATGCGGTTTATCACAAGTCTGCACAAGAAGCAGCGCCGTTGGCGGTGGTTTTGTCAGGAAATCCGCGGCAAAAATTTCATATGAACGATCGTGTGTCATATGCAATGTTTCGTGCGTTTATGGATGTTGGTTTTTCGGTTGTGCGGTTTAATTATCGTGGGGTTGGTGATTCCGAGGGAACCATAGGTATCACATCTGAAAATATGCTGGATATCGCAACTGTAATCGACTGGATTCAAAATCATAATGAAGATAGTGATAAAATTTGGCTGGCGGGGCATCAGTTGGGTGCCTGGTATGTTTTGCAGGCCATGATGCGCAGACCCGAAATATCGGGGTTTGCGTTGGTGTCGCCGGATGTGTCTATGTCTGATTTTACATTTTTGTCACCACGACCAAATCGGGGGCTGTTGTTGCAGGGGGCGGCGGAATCAGACGAGGCGCGCGCATTTGCAACCCATATGACCCAGGTCCTGAAAAAACAGGCGCAGATTGATTTAGAGACCATTCGTATCAGGGGGGCGGATGCACTGTATAGCCAGCCTGCAGACCTGCGTCAAATGTATAATGATTTAAAGGCCTATGTCGGGCGAGAAAATGCCGAGGATAAGCTGTTATAATTATGCAAAATAAAGAAAGATTTTTAGATGCAAATATCCCGGATGATATGGCGGCAACTATTCGTCCGCGCAGTTTGTCGGACTTTATTGGTCACGAAGGTTTGAAACAGAATTTGTCGGTGTTTGTGTCTGGTGCCCGTAATCGGGGCGAGGCGATGGATCATGTTTTGCTGTATGGACCGCCAGGGTTGGGCAAGACGACATTAGCACACATCGTGGCAAATGAATTGGGGACCAATTTTCGGGCGACGGCGGCACCAATGTTGACCAAGCAAGGCGATTTGGCGGCTATCTTGACTGCGTTGGAACCGATGGATGTTTTGTTTATTGATGAAATTCATCGTTTGCCAACTGCCATAGAAGAGGTCTTGTATTCTGCGATGGAAGATTTCAAGTTGGATATTATGCTGGGCGAAGGTCCCAGTGCGAAAAGTGTGCGTATCGACCTGCCCCCATTTACACTGGTCGGGGCGACAACACGTACAGGGCTGTTGTCAAATCCATTGCGTGACCGATTTGGAATTGATTTGCGGTTGACGTTCTATTCGCCCGAAGATTTGGCGAAAATTATTATGCGCAGTGCAAATATTTTGGGAACACCGATTGATTCAGACGGGGCGTTGATGTTGGCGCGTTCTGCGCGTGGTACACCACGTATTGCAAATAGATTGTTAAAGCGTGCGCGCGATTTTGCGGGTGCGTTGGGAAAAAATCTGATTACGACCGATATTATTAAAACCACCCTGTTCCAGTTGCATATTGATGGATGCGGGTTGGATGAAATTGATCGCGAATATATGTCAACGATTATTAAATTCTATGCGGGAGGCCCTGTGGGGATTGAAAATCTGGCGGCTGCATTATCAGAACCCAGTGACACGATTGAGGATGTAATTGAGCCTTATTTGATGCAGCTGGGCTTTGTGCAACGCACTCCACGTGGTCGTGTTATTACGGATGCAGGATATCAGCATCTGGGGTTGGAAAAATGAAAACTCATATATTTCCGTTTACAATCGCATATGCCGACACTGATGCCGAAGGTATTGTTTATCACGCACGTTATCTGGAAATAGCCGAACGAGCGCGTATGAATTGGTTGCGGGGTAAGCTGAATGTGGGAACTGATGTTGGTTTTGTCGTACGCGAGCTGAATGTTAAGTATATTCAACCTTTGCGGGTTGCGGACGAGTTTGTGGTCGAAACACAGATGACAGATGTTGGGGCGGCGGTGGTAAAAGTTGAACAAAAGTTCGTGAAAGATGGGAATGTTTATGCTATAATAAATCTGAAAGTTGCGTACTTGGGGGGCGATATGCGTCCGAAACGTATGCCTGGGGATTTTATCGATGGTCTGATATAAAAGAAAGGAAAAGGAAATGGGAAATAATTTTTCGTTATTAAGTTTGTTCACTGGAGATATTATGATTTTTGTTGTTTCAATGGTCTTGTTGGTGTTTAGTGTGATGTCTTGGGCTGTTATTGTCGAAAAGTTTCGTTTGTGGCGCAGGCAAAAACGCAATCCTGTTAAAATGAACCCCAGTGAAAATTTAGATGTGTTTATTCGTCCGTTTGACAAGAATTTATGGTTTTTGTCTTTGGTGTCTTATATTTCTCCGTTTATCGGTTTGTTTGGAACTGTGTGGGGGGTTATGGATTCTTTTGCGTCGATTGGTGTGAATCAGTCGGTCAGCATAGGTGTTATTGCCCCTGGGTTGGCGGTTGCGCTGGGGACAACTGCGTTGGGGTTGATTGCGGCGATTCCTGCAGCAATAGCGTACCAGGTGTATTCTAGAAAGTCGGACGATTTGTATGAAAGACTGGAATGTGCCTGTAAAGAATTTCAAAACCAGAAATAATGGTGGCATAGATGTCCAGAATCAGACGCAGAAAATTAGATTTTGCTATTCAATTAACACCGATGATTGATGTTATGACAGTGTTGTTGGCGGTGTTTATGGTGACTACACCTATGATGACAACAGGAATTGATTTGGAGTTGCCACGGGCGGGGGCGTCCGCTATGACGGGCAGTGATCATGCAATTCAAATCAGTGTGGATTCCAAGGGGCGGTATTTCTTGGCCAAGTCAGAGTTAAGTCGAGATGAAATAGTAAAACGAGCAATCGCAATGCGTGTGGAAAATCCAAATCTGACAATCATGATAAGTGGTGATACTCATGCGGATTATGGTGCCGTGATGAGTATGATGGGAAAACTGAAAGACGCAGGATTCCAAAAGGTCGGATTGCGTACACAACCAGAATAGAAACAAATGGCAAAGTTTGATCAATTTTCATCGGAAAATCTGCTGATTTCCATTGGGGGGCATTTGGCGTTGGTGGCGATTATGCTTACTTCGGTTGCGATTGTGATAAATCGTGCTCGGTTGGTTACACCCGACAGGATTCAGATTATGGAAATTGATTTGAATGATGTTGTTGTGTCAGGCGATGAAACAAAACTGTATAATGTTGGCCAGGTGGCAGATTCTGAACCAGAGAAAACAACCCCTGCTCCAGTCGCGCAGCCTGATAAAAAAGATGTCAAGGCGCAGGAGCCTGATGAGATTAAGTTGGAAAAGCCAACATTGGCAGAAGATGTCAGGACCGAGTTGGAGTTGGATGACGCTGAAAAAAAATCAGACAGCCAGAAGGAAGAATCCAAGACAGAGTCTAAGCCCGTAGAGCCTGCGCCTGATGCGCCCAAGAAAAAAAGAGTTGTGCGTGTAAATCGCGAGGTTTTATCGCTGGAAAGGACGTTGACGGTGTCTGTGGTTGATGCATTGCGTGTTGCGATGACAAGGTGCTGGACAATTGATACAAGTCGGCCTGATATTTCTGATATTCGTGCGGTTGCGCATTTGACTATGCGTAAAAATGGAACTGTGCGGGATGTTTGGTTTGAATCCGCTGCGCGTGCCGAGACAGAGCCTGCATTTGCGTACGTGTTGGACACAATTCGTGCAGCAATCAATGTGTGTCAGCCATTCCGTATGTTGCCGGTTAATGAATTTAGCAAGTGGGAGAAGATTCAACTGACATTCTATCCAACACAGGGAAAGGTTATGTGATATAAAAGACCGCCAAAATGGCGGTTTTATTTTTGTTCGCCCATTGTCTTTGCGGAATTTAGTGCATGGCGCAGGGCCTGTTCCGCAATTTGGCGAATTTTTGGGGCGAATGTACGCATGTTCATCGTATCTGCCACGGTATTTCCAAACAGACGTGATATGTATTCGATTTGGGTCGGGGCAATAATGTAAACATCACTGGTAATATCTGATGGGTTAAGTTTTTTTGTTGTGCGTTGCATGGATTATCCCCCCCCCTTCTTTGTTGTTATATTCTATCATAAATTTTTGCGTTTGGCACTTGTTAATTTTGCTTGATGTTATTATATAATAAAGTATCTTGACCGAAAGGGGCAAAATTGCTATATATTTCGTGATAAAAGTAAGGAAAAAGGTTATGAAAAATATATTAGGTATGTTGTTGGGGTCTGCAAATGACAGATTGATTAAAAGTTATGATAAGACTGTATCCCTGATTAATGATTTAGAGCCAAAATATCATGCAATGACAGATGATGAACTGCGCAACCAGACGGATGTGCTGCGGGCGCGGTTGGCAGCGGGAAGTAAAGAAAAAGAAGTTCTGCCAGATGCGTTTGCCCTGGTGCGCGAGGCTTCGGTTCGCACGATTGGTCTGCGTCATTTTAATGTGCAGATGATTGGTGGTATGGTGCTGAATAATGGGCAGATTACAGAAATGAAAACCGGTGAAGGGAAAACACTGGTGGCGACATTGGCTTTGTATTTGAAGGCGTTGCATGGTAAAGGGGCGCATTTGATTACGGTTAATGATTATTTGGCCTCACGAGATGCCGCGTGGATGGGTAAGGTTTATAGGTTTTTGGGGTTGTCTGTCGGGATTATTCAGCATGATATGACTGATGAAGAAAGACGCGTGGCGTATGCGTGCGATATTACATATGTGACAAATTCTGAATTAGGGTTCGATTATTTGCGCGATAACATGAAGTTTAGTAAAAAACAGCAGGTTTTGCGCCCATTCTTTTATGCGATTGTTGACGAAGTAGATAGTATTTTGATTGATGAAGCGCGAACTCCGTTGATTATTTCTGGGCCTGCCGAAGATACCAGTGAATTGTATGCCAAGGTTGATGCAGTTGTTGCACAATTTACAGAATCTGATTTCAAAAAAGACGAAAAAGATCGTCATGTTACATTGACCGAAAGTGGCGCAGATAATGCAACGCGTTTGTTAAAAGATGCTGGGTTGTTGGTGGGCGATAATTTGTATGCGTCTGAAAACGCAGCGCTGGTTATGCATATTCAACAGTCTTTGCTGGCCCATCATTTGTATCAGAAAAATGTAAATTATGTTGTCAGAAACGGTGAAATTTTAATTGTTGATGAATTTACTGGTCGTGTGATGTCTGGTCGTCGCTTTGGCAAGGGGTTGCATCAGGCGATTGAAGCCAAAGAACATGTTAAGGTTCAGCCAGAAAACCAGACTGTGTCCAGTATTTCGTATCAGAACTTGTTCCGTTTGTATCCAACTTTGTCGGGGATGACTGGGACCGCTATGACCGAGGCGGCAGAATTTGAAGAAATTTATAAATTGCGTGTGGTGTCGGTTCCAACAAATCGACCGGTCGCACGTAATGATCATCATGATGAAATTTATCGCAACAAGGATGAAAAGCACGAGGCGATACTGAAACAGATTTCAGAGTGTGTCGCACGCAAGCAACCGGTTTTGGTGGGGACAGTGTCGATAGAAAAGTCCGAGGAATTGGCGGCAATTGTGCGTAAGAAACTGAATATAGAACCGGCGGTTTTGAACGCAAAACATCACGAGTCCGAAGCAAAAATTGTTGCTCAGGCGGGGGCACCTGGGGCGGTTACCATCGCAACAAATATGGCGGGGCGTGGTACTGATATTAAACTGGGCGGTAATGCCGAGGATTTAATTGCTAGACTGGATTCAACTGCAGCCGATTTCGAGGAAAAAAAGAAAGAAATTTATTCCATGGTCGAGGCTAATAAGAAACTGGTGTTGGATGCGGGTGGTTTGTATGTAATCGGAACAGAAAGACATGAATCCCGTCGTATCGATAACCAGTTGCGGGGACGTTCAGGTCGCCAGGGCGATCCAGGTGATTCTAAGTTCTTTTTGTCGTTGGACGATGATTTGATGCGTATCTTTGGGGCGGCGCGTTTGCAGGGTATGTTGACGACATTGGGGCTGAAAACAGGCGAAGCGATTACCCACCCATGGATTACCAAGGCGTTGGAAAAGGCACAGAAACGAGTCGAAGCTCGTTATTTCGAGGCGCGTAAAGAACTGTTAAAATATGACGATGTGGCCAACGAACAGCGTACAGTTATTTATAAGCAACGTGATGATTTGATGGTATCCCAGGATTTGAAACCGCTGGCACAGGAAATGATAGGAGATGTTGTCGAAATCATTTGTGAAAGTAATATACCCGAAAAGGCAACGCCAGCAGATTGGAATCTGGGGGGGATTCATAATGCGATGATGCGTGTGTTTGCACTGGATATTACAGATATCGAAAAGTGGAAAACAGACGAACAAATTACAGAACGCAAGGCATATGATACGCTGGTCAATTTGGCAATGCGCAGATATGAACAACAGGCAAAAAAATATGGTCCGGAATTGATGCAAATGGCATCGCGGCAGATGATGCTGGGGGCGCTGGACGCAGTGTGGAAAAAACACTTGCAACAGATGGACTATTTGCAAAGTGCAATTGGGTTGCGTGGGTATGCTCAAAAGAATCCGCTGTATGAATATAAACGCGAAGCTTTGGAATTGTTTAAAAATACAGTGAATAACTTTAAGATTATGTCAATTTCGTATATTTGTCGTATGGAACTGACGCGTGACGATGTTGCCGCAACCGAGGCAGAACGCGCAAAACATGATGCAGGTTTGAATCGCGCCCCAGGTGCAGAATCGCGTCGGAATGCACTGTGTCCATGTGGTTCGGGACGCAAGTACAAGCATTGTTGTGGTAAATTGCACTAAGATTATTTGGTGCAGTTTATTCATTTTTTGGTTTGCATAAAAGGCATAAAGGGAAAGGGGTTATGCAACAGTTTGTTCATCTTCGTACACATTCGCGGTTTTCTGTTGGGGCCAGCACATTGACCATTAAAAAGATACCAGGTTTGTGCGCTTCAATGGGGATGAGTGCGTGTGCGCTGACAGATACTAATTTGATGTCGGGAACCGCAGAATTTTCAGATGTGATGCCGTCAAATAAACTACAACCGATTATTGGTGTAGAGTTAAGCTTGAATCATCATTCGGCAGATCCAAAGATTTTACGATTGGGATCGCTGTCCAAGATTGTGTTGTTGGCGCAAAATCATACAGGGTATTTGAATCTGTGTGATTTGAATCGCATTATGTATATGCGGGGGGAAAATCATCATTTGGGACCATTTGTATCGTTCGATGAACTGGCAGAACACAGCGACGGTTTGATTTGTTTGTCAGGGGCGCATTTGGGACCAATCGGGATGGCTTTGTTGAACGGGCAAGAAGAACAAGCCAAGATATTCGCAAAACGGTTGCTGGATATATTTGGTGACAGGTTCTATATCGAAATTCAGCGACATGGTTTGGAAGATGAAATAAAAACAGAGCCTGGGTTCTTGGAGATTGCGCAGGAAATGAATATTCCAATTGTGGCAACAAATGATGTTTGTTTTGCGGCGGATGCTGACTATGAACCGGCAGATGCATTGGGATGTGTGTTGGGACAAACCAAGGTTATTGACCCAGAAAGACCACGCAAATCATCAGAACAATATTTCAAATCGTATGAACAGATGTCGGAAATATTTTCCGATTTACCCGAGGCCATAGAAAATACAGTCGTAATTGCACAGCGTTGTGGCTTTATGGTGAATGTTCATGAAAAGCCCCTGTTGCCACGTTTCGGTGATGATTTAGAAACCGAATGTCAGATGTTGCGCAATGATACCATGAATGGGTTAAAACGCAGGTTGGAACAGCATGGTATCACAGACACAAAACCATACTATGACCAGGCAGAATTTGAATTGGGTGTTATTATTGGGATGGGGTTTCCGGGGTATTTCCTGATTGTGGCGGACTATATTGATTGGTGCAGAAATAATGATGTTTTAACGGGCCCTGGGCGTGGTTCGGGTGCGGGGTCGATTGTGGCATGGGCGCTGGGAATTACAAATGTTGATCCGCTGAAATATGGATTGTTGTTTGAAAGATTTTTGAACCCAGATCGTGTTTCAATGCCGGATTTTGATGTGGACTTTGAACCGTCGGGAATCGAGCGCGTTTTGGCGTATGTGTGTGATAAGTATGGACATGATTCTGTGTGCAGAATTATTACGTTTGGTTCGTTGCAGGCACGTGGTGCAATTCGTGATATTGGACGTGTGTATGGAATGCCCTATTCTAAATCTGACAGATTGTCCAAGTTGATACCGCAGGATGCAAAAACATTGAAAGAAGCTGTTGGAATGTCAACTGAAATTCAAGATATCTTGAATAATGATGCGGATTTGAACAAGGTTGTAACAGTCGCGGAAGAATTAGAGGGGTCTTTGCGAAATCTGGGACAACATGCATGCGGTGTTGTTATCGGCGACAGACCGACAACCAAGATTGCGCCGGTGTATCGTGATCCTGCCAATCCATTGCCGTCCTGTCAGTTTGATGGTAAATATCTGGAAAAATCGGGGTTGATTAAATTTGACTTTTTGGGGCTGGAAACATTGGTGGTGTTAAAATATGCAACCCGACTGATTCAACAGACGCGCGGGGTTAATATTGATTTAGATTATATTCCAACAGATGATGAAAAGACAATGAGATTGTGGCAACAGGGCCTGACCGAAGGTATTTTCCAATTTGATGCGCCCTTTGTGCAACAGACATTACGTAAAATGCACCCAACCAGTTTCTTGGAAATTTCTGCATTGAATGCCTTGAATCGCCCGGGGCCAATTCAATTTATTCCCCAGTTTATTGCGCGTATGCATGGCGAAGAAGAAATCGAATATGTGCACCCCAGGGCAGAATCTATCCTGAAAGAAACATATGGGATTATTGTTTATCAAGAACAGGTGATGCAGTTGGTGCGTGCACTGGCAGGTTTTACACGTGGACAATCAGACAATGTGCGCAAGGCGATGGGGAAAAAGATTATTGCTATGTTGGACGAGTTGGAGGGTTTGTTCTATGAGGGGTGCGAAAAAGAAGGAACCCTGGACCGTGCCACTGCCAAGGATTTGTGGGAAAAGTTTAAAGACTTTGCCAAGTACGCATTTAATAAATCGCACGCGATTGCGTATTCGATTGTGGCAAATCAATGCGCATATTTAAAAGCAAACTATACGCCAGAATTTTTGGCTGCGTCGATGTCCAGTAATTTGAATGATACAGACCAGTTGGCGATTTTTGTTGATGATGCAAAATCAAATTTTGGGATTCAGGTCGTTGCTCCAGATATAAATGAAAGCGACTCTTTGTTTACTGTGCGTGATGGTAAAATTATTTATGGATTGGCGGCTTTGAAGGGCGTTGGAACTGTTGCGACCGATGCAATTGTGGCAGAAAGGACCGCAAATGGAAAATTCAAGAATTTGACGGATTTTGCGAAGCGGTGCGCGTCAATCATGAACAAGCGCATATTAGAAGCGTTCGCCAAGACTGGTGTTTTGGATTCATTAGAGCCAAATCGGGCGGCGATTTATATGAATGCTGATGCGATTTTGTCATATGCAGCAAAATCTAAAGACGGTGCCAATATGCTGTCGCTGTTTGCAAATACTGTCGAAGATGATGTGTCCGAGGATAGATTGCGCAAAAATCTGCCCAAGACTGAACCGTGGACATTTGGACAGAAACTTGAAAATGAGTTGTCGGCTTTGGGGTTCTATATTTCCGCACATCCGCTGGATCAGTATAAACATCTGATTGCAAGGGAAAAGTTAGCAACCAGTACAAGTTTGGAAGGGATGGGCGATAGAAAACAGGTGCAAATTGCCGCAAATGTAAACTCGTTTAGTCGTCGTCGCACCAAGACTGGCAAAGAAATGATCACAATTAACGCATCCGATAGTGCGGGCAATATTGATGCTGTTGCATTCGGAGAGTCTGCAATTGGTTTTTCACAGATTTTGGCGAATGAAACGGTGGTGCTGATATCGGGCAAAACGTCTAATCGTGATGACAGGGTTTCGGTATTTGTGGATTCGATTACACCGCTGAATCACTGGGTGGCAAAGATTGCCAAGAAAATAACATTGGATATTCGTGATAGAGCGGTGTTGCAAGATGTAAAAAAAGCAATTGTGGCCCTGCCCCGTGGATATACGCGCGTAGAGTTGGTGTTGCATGGTGCAGAAAAAACTGCGACGGTGGCTTTACCCGGTGGGGTTGAATTGGGTGCAACAACAATTGCGGATTTGATGGCGTTGGGGTTGCGTGTGGGGGTGGAATAAGATATGACAGCACAACAAAAACATGTTCCAGTATTATTGGACGCAGTGCTGGTGGCGCTGGGGGATATTCAAGGCAAAACGATTGTCGATTGCACTTTTGGTGCAGGCGGATACAGTCGTGCATTTCTGGCGCGTGGGGCAAATGTAATTGCATTTGATCGTGATCCAAATGTGGTGGAGGATGCGGATGTGTTGCGTGCGCAGTATGGTGCACGGTTTGTGTTTGTAGCACAGGCTTTTTCGCACATTGCACAGTTGGGACGGTCGGTGGATGCGATTGTGTTTGACCTGGGGATTTCGTCCATGCAGATTGATATTGCCGAGCGTGGTTTTTCGTTTCGGATGGACGCGCCTTTGGATATGCGTATGGCGCAGTCTGGGGTGATGGCGGCGGAATTGATTGCGCAAAAATCTGTTGATGAATTGGCGCAGATTCTGCGGGATTATGGCGATGTGAAAAAGGCGGCTGTTTTGGCGCGGGTGATAAAGGATGCCTTGCCACAGACAACATTTGGCTTGCGTGATTTGATTCATAATCCAAAAGATGTGGCACCTGTTTTTCAGGCGTTGCGTATTGCGGTTAATGATGAAATGGGGGAATTGGAACGGGCGTTGTCGGCGGTGCCCGATTTGTTGGTAGCGGGCGGAAAATGTGTTTGTGTGACATTTCATTCACTGGAAGACAGGATTGTAAAAAATACCTTTCGTGCATGGACAACTGTACCCGGTGACCCACGATTACCTGTGGTGGCCGATGCGCCATTTTCGACAATAAAAACCGTTGTGCCAAATGATGCGGAATTAGAAAACAATTCGCGAGCCCGGTCGGCACATATGCGTGGTGTGATTAAAAATGGGGGCGATGATGAAACAAAGGCTTAGAAAATCGGTCGAGACAGCAGATACAAAGCGCAAGGTAAATCCATTGGATTTGTCGTCAGATCAGGATTTGACAATCGCATTAATGAACTTGATTGCGATTGAAGATATCGCACAGGGCAGTCAGGTCGCTCGATTGGTGCAGGGAATGCGGGGACGACTGATGTCGCCAATGTTGGCAAAAATAAAAACTGATGCGCGTGCATGTGAACATGCGTTGGAATTATTGCGCAGGTCTGTTCAGTATATGCAAGATGCGGAAAATGCACAACTTTCAGGGGATTTTGGGCGTGCCAATCAGCTGTATGGTATGGTGTATGAATTTTATGTGCTGTATTTGGCAACGGTGTATAAAATAAGTGCTTGATTTGAAAGTCGCGAAAATGGTAGAATGTAAAAAAGAGAGAATTAAATTGAAAAGTCCTTTTGTAGATTTATTCTGTTTTTCTGCGCTGTTGACGGCGGTTTTTGGTGTGTCGATAGCGGATGCTGCCCAGGCACCGAATCCACGCGGTGCGGCGGTGGTTGTTTCGCATGGGGGCACAGGTGCCGTTGTGCGGGGTGGGACAGAAAACGCAGGTGTGGTTTCACGTGCAACAAATTCGCGCGTGGCAACGAACGATTCGCGTGGCGCGTCAAGTACAGCCAAGGCTGGGGCAGCGCGTACAACAAGTGCCAGATTGGGGGCAACCAGTGCGCGCGGTGCGTCAAATGCGACCAAGGCTGGGGTGGCGCGTACGGCAACTGTTCGTGCGGGGGGCGGTGGTGTGCGTAGCGAGGCGGGTGCGTCAAGTGCGTCGGCAAATCGTGCAAGTCGGTCGCGTGCGGTTGCCTTGTTTACAGATGTTTCCAAGATTGGCGGTGGGTATGCCACCTGTCGCGAGGCTTATGCAACCTGTATGGATCAATTTTGTGCAACGGCAAACGAGACATATCGTCGGTGTTTTTGCAGTGATAAATTTACAGAAATTCGCAATACCGAAGCCGCTTTGGACGAGGCCAGGAATCTGTTGGCGCAATTCGAAGACAACAATCTGAACGCGGTTGATAAAACCGCAGATGAAGTTAATGCGATGTATAGTGCAACTGTGGGTGAAGCGGCGATAAAACAGGACACCAGTGCGGCGCAACAAACTTTGGATAGGATTTCGGATTTGTTGTCGGGTAAAAAGACGGCCAGTGTAAATAATTCGACAACATCATTGGGGATTTTATCGTTGGATTTTTCAACAGATATGGACGATATTTGGAGTGGCAGCACAACTTCTTTGTTTGATACAAATTCGGGTGTTGATTTGAATGCGCTTGAGGGCAAGGCTTTATATAATGCTGCCAGCAAACAGTGTTTGCAATTGATGGAAGATCAATGTGAAAGTGATGCTGTGTTGAATATGTCAACCAGTGCATATGGGATTATGATTACCCAGGATTGTAATATTTATGAAAAAAGTTTAAATGCCAAGCGCGAAGCGGTGCAGCAAACTGTGCGTCAGGCGGAAAAAATCCTGCGCGAGGCACGATTGGAAGAATATCGTGAACATAATTCAGAAGATGTGAACGAATGTGTTGCCAAGGTGCGCAATGCAATGTTGTCAGATGTTGCGTGTGGGGCCAATTTTGAACGGTGTTTGGATTACAGTGGTGCATATGTTAACCAATCAACGGGCGAGGCTATTTACAGTCCGCGCTTGTTCGAATTGGAAGATGTTATTGTGTTGGGCGGGGCGTCGGCTGGTTTTGATGTGTTGGGTCAAAATCCACAGTTTAATAAATTCTTGGACGACAAAAAGATGTTTGCGAATACTGCATTGGACAGTTGTCGTGGTATTGCGGATATCGTTTGGACCGAATTTAAGCGCAGTGCATTGATTGAAATTGCCCAGGCCCAGGACGAGCTGATTGAAGAAACTAAAATGTCTTGTGTCAGTACGATGAAGGAATGTTATGACACGCAAACCAGTTCGCTGAAGGGGTTTGATGATACGACAGCCCAGATGACGGGTGCTTTGTCGGTCTATGCGGCCAAGGCTATGTGTCAGGAAAAGGTGACGGCGTGTGCTGCGTTGTATGGCGGTAATTCTGCATGCCGTTTCGATGGGAATGGTCATTTGACCAGTAATGCCCAGACATGTGGGTTGGCGGCTTTGTTGGCATTTGTTGATACGGTTGACGATACGCGTATCGCCGAGGGTTGTGCCACCGCTATTGATAACTATGTTCAGGAACTGTGTACACCAACAACGGGCGATATGGGTTTCCCATGGAATTGTCGCGGATTGAATATGTGGGCAAGCTCGGGTAATACTAATTCGATTGAAAGCATGGTTGTGAATTTTGCGATTCAAAATTGTGGCGATCCGACCGCGTCTAATGTGACATTTGCGTCTTTGCCATCACAAACACGTACACAAGTAGAAAGGTCGTTGCGTGATATTGAAGAACAACTGGATTATCAGTTGCAACAAACATGCGAAGGATTGGATGGAATCTGGCTGAGAGAGAATGATGAAAATGTAACCCCGTTACAGGCATTTTATTCCAGTGTGTTTGGTGGAAATGTTGATGCCGTCACAACTGCGTTTGGGAACTGTGCAGAGAATACCGTACGGACCATGTGCGAGGCGCAAAATGTGGGGATTGATACACCTGTGGCAACTTATAATGCGCTTACCGATGAATGCGTGCTGGCGGATACTTGGTATCAATCACAATGCACAATGATTGGTGGCTATTATGATTTAGGCGCTTGTTATGTGGGGAGACCATAGTTATGAATAAAGTATTATTTTCTTTGATTGGTTTTTTTGCTGTAACGTCCGCATATGCTGTGACTGGTTATGATGCGCGGGGGCTTTTGGGTGTTTGGGGCGGTGGTGGTTTTAGTAAATGTGGTAACCACACTATCAATGGCGTTTACGCTGAGAATTGCATTGGTGTCTATTCTGTTAATTGTCAGCGGCATCCCGCGGATTTTGAACCTGTGCCACAAGACAAAGATGAAGTTAAAGATCATGTGTATCAGATGATGATGGCGGTTGATGTTAATGAGAAAGGCGCGTATTTTTGCCCCATTCAAGTTGAAACAAGCACCAAAAATACCGGCAAGTCAAGTTTGAAGTATGTTCAGATTGGCAGTTCGGATAGATGTCGTTGGTTGTGTAAAGAAGGTTATAGTGGCGATAAATGTCAGGATAAGGCGGATGATGTAGCATTTTGTGATACTGCACCTTTTAGTCGGTCTGATTATACTGCGCTGAATCTTGTCACATCGGGGGCAGATTTTTCGGAATCAATCGCTCAGTTTGAAAACAAAGCAAACGAGCATAAACTTTGTAAAGTAGGTATCAGAGAGCAAGAACATAACAGTGTTTTAATGGTGACGCGTTGGGCGTCGGGTGGATATGGCGCATGGGTGGCACCAGTGATAATTCGCGCCCAGTATGCTAAAGAGGGGAATAAACGTGCGTGGCCTGCGATATATCCCCGTACCGGTGCAGAGGAGCAATTGGTTTGTGTTAGTGGGTACAGACCAAATGTTGGCAGAACAGATTGTATCCAGATTAATTCGGAACTGTGTCAGCGGGCTGATTTGGGGTGTCCAGATTTGGATAAGTCGGGTTATAATGATTCAATCCATGTAAAAATTATGCCTTCGGTGGAAAAGTGCCCTGATTTTAGGTGTAAAGACAGTAATCAGGCGTTTGTGTCAACGATGGATAAAACCTGTGTAAGTTGTCCAAGGACTTTGGTAAGTGGGGTGTCGCCAATCGATGGAACATGTGTGACGTGTGAATCTGGTTATGCGTTTAATCCACGTGCGACTGTGGCCAGTCAGTTGTGTAAAACCGCACTTAGGTTGACCAAGACTGACATGCAATATGGTTTTGGATATACCAAAAATTCCAGACCAGATGTTGACGAGCAGTGTTGGAGCATGATGCAGATTGATGAATATCGCGCCTGTGTGTTGGCAAATGTGCCCAACGCAACCACCGGCACCATAACTGTATCTGCGCCATCGGTTTCACAGTCAGCGAGTATATTGACATTTGAGACGCCGTCTGTAACGCCATCTGGTAACAACCCTGGCGACGACGAAACTGACGACGACGAAACTGACGGAAACACTGGCGGACAGCAGAACCCAGTGTAACCTTCCCGTTAGGGTGGATTAATCCGGGTGTTGGGACACCTGATTATAGTGCAATGGGTCTGCTGGGGGGGGTGAGCATAAACAACCCTGGGGGATAAAAAACCGCCGAATCGGCGGTTTTGTTTTTTTGTTAATCCCCCGGACATAATCCGGGGGATTTTTATGTGGCATTATGAATTAATCTTGGTTATTAAGTGCCTTTAACATTTTCATAATGATTTCACGTTG
>JAWPOG010000014.1:0-3430 GCA_033345155.1 Alphaproteobacteria bacterium
GCTCTTTTAACAACTGCCAAAAATTGATAGATATATTGGATGAAAGATTTGTGGTTTTCTGTCGTGAAAAACGCAGTTATGATTATTTGCAGCAAGCAAATACAAAGGCAAAGATTTTGCTGGACCACGATATGGCGTTTAGGATGAAACAGATGCCAAAACATATGCGTATCACTGGCAAGGGTGCAACAGTATTAAAATCTGTTTCATTTCAATCTATTCCACAAACTGCATTTTTTATGCGTGTTGATCGTGAAAGTGCAGGAAAATATAAAACTGACTTAGATGTGTCAGATATTACATATGGGATGCATTATGACAAACGTGATTGGATTGATTTCTGTACAGGTTTAATGTTGGCGGTGGTGAATCGGGCGGATGTTGTTGTAACGGACCGACTGCACGTTGCAATTGCGGCACATTTGTTGAACAAGCAGGTTTACATGTTGGACAATACATATGGAAAACTGTCTGCGGTGTACGAACATTCGATGAAACAATTTGAAAATGTGCATTTCTGTACCGAAATGCCAAAATTTGAACCAAAGTAATGATTTTAGTTTACCACCACATCGCCAGACACAAATCAAACGATGAAAACACCGTATCTGTTGACACATTCAGGCAACATATTCAATACTTGATAGAAAATAAATATATTGTGGTTAACATGCTGGACTATGACCCAGATGATGAAAAACAGATAGTGTTGACATTTGATGATGGATATAAAGATGTCTTGAATGCGTTGCCGATATTAAAAAGGCATAATCTGCCGTTTCATGTGTTTGTTATCGGTGATTGGATTGGTAAAGATTGGGCAATAAATGAAACAGATATCGCAAAAATCATTAAATCAGGCGGATTTATTGAATGGCATACAAAAACACACCCAGACCTGATGCAGTGTAATGCAAAACAACTGATACAAGAAATGCAGGTGCCAAACGAATTAAAGAAATTGGCACCCAATCATTTTAACTGCGTGGCATACCCGTACTGGAAACACAACAAGGATGTTATTGAATGTGCAAAAAAGTATTTCAAAATGGCACGAAGTGGTAATGGGAATGGAATAAAAAATAATAAGTTCGCAATGGAGGCACAAAAGATGACCGAAAGCACAACATTTGATGATAAAATCGTAAAATATGTAGAAATGGCTGTACCAACGTGGCCATGTAATTTTAGATGTCAATATTGTTATGTCGGGCAACACTGTACTGATGCAGAGCGTGCCAGAGTGCAAAAATTTGAATACACACCTGAACAAATGGCAAACGCACTGTCCAAGAAACGACTGGGTGGAACCGCCATTATGAATTTTTGTGCGAATGGGGAAACATTGATTCTGCCACAGAATGTGGAATATATTAAGGCCATTCTGGGGGCGGGTCACTTTGTTATGGTGGTAACGAATATGACGCAAACCAAGGCGTTAAAAGACCTTTGTGAACTGCCCGATGAATGGAGAGAAAGATTATTCTTGAAATGTTCATTTCATTGGATGGAATTAAAGCGATTGGGATTGCTGGAACAATTTGCAGACAATGTAAACATGTGTTGGAATGCGGGAATCAGTTTTACAGTAGAAATTACACCACATGATGAACTGGTGCCTGAGATTGATGAAATAAAACGGTTTTCTATGGAACGCTTTGGTGCGTTGCCGCATATTACCGTTGCACGAGATGAAAATAATCAGTTTGAACGTTTGACCAAGTATTCTGTTGATAAATACAATAAAATTTGGGAACAATTTGATTCGGATTTATTCCAATTTAAAAGTCAAATGTGGGGTAAAAAGATACATGATTTTTGCTATGTTGGCGATTGGGGGTATTCTGTAAATATTGCGGATGGCAATATATTCAGATGTTCGTCCTGTGGTCATATCGGGAATGTGTTCCAAGATAAAAAATTGCCACATAAACCCGCATGCAATAAATGTCCATTCTTACACTGTTATAACGCACATGGATGGATAGGGCTGGGTGGAATGGTGCCAAACGTAGAATCACCAACATATGCACAAATGCGCGACCGCGTACGCACAGACGGCACACATTGGATACACCCACGCATGCGTCATGTTTTTGAGGGCAAGATATCTGATAACAATTTAAAGTATTCTAGAATCAAAAAATTTTTAGCAAAATTGCTACGATAAAAGAACTGGGCAGATGCCCAGTTCTTTTATTCGGCAAAGCCACAAACCATCCAATATCCTGATGGGGCAGAACTGTTTGCGGTATTTACATAAGCAAAACCCGTTACGGTTCGGTCTTTGTATCTAAAATTTTCATATGTACCACTAGCGTTGCCAACAGTAATTGTGTACATGGTATCACACATTGTTATCGGGAAGGTTATGGTTGCGGCCAGTTTGCCACCCATTTCAACCCATCCGCTGCGATATCTACGATACCATGTATGATTGTTATCGGCGGTGGCCTGTTGCCAGGCAATCACATAATCTGCCCCAGACATATCGGTAACCGCATCTGCACGTGCCAATGCCGTGCCGCCAACGGTTTGACCGTCGTGTACACGCAAGGTGTTGGTTGTGGTGTCAACTGTTACTTCGCCAATGGCGCCGGTAAAGTTTTCGTGTTCGGCGGTTGTTCCACGCCGTAATTGTATTTGTCGTGACATTTTTAATCCTTTTATTTTATAACCGCGCCCTTAATCAGGGTCAGGTCTTCTTTGATGTCGTCGATTTTTATCTGAATCTGTCCAATGCCGGTTTCCAAAATCGTCGTCCGGTTTTCCAGTGCTGTTATACGCGTGTCAACGCGATCTAATTCCGCAACAGATAAATCTTGGCGGGCAACCCAATATATCAGTCCGCCAATAAAGACAATCAAAAACCAACTGTTGCGCAAAAATTCCAGTGATATCATAACTTGTTCCCCCTGCCCCGCGTAATTAACGTTTCGATTTGACGAACCAAGGCACGCTGGGATTCTGCCCAGCGCAATTCATTGTCCGATGCGTTCGGCCCCAGTGTGCGTTCAACCGTAATTCTGCGCAGATGTTCCAAAACAGTGCGGCCCGCCGGCGTACCAAAACAACGCGCGTAATTTTGTTCGATGTTTGTCATAATTCACCCCCCAGTACGGTTTCCAACGCCGTCAGTTGTGCGATTGGCGCAATGTATTTTAGTTCTGCGTCCCCGTTCAGACGAATTGGTTCTATCACGCCACGGCGCGCCAATATTTGTAATCCACGATCACACAATGGGCGTATGAATTCGTGTACCAGACGGCCATAGGTCGCACCCAATATTCGCATCATGTCAGCGTTGCGTGCCATGATTTCGGTGGCGGTCATTTCTTTTTCAGACAACAGCCCCAGTCGGTCCGCCAACAGCGCATGGCGAATGCGTTCGCGCAGGTCTTTTAAAATTAACTGCGATACATCAAAGTTT
>JAWPOG010000039.1:0-12086 GCA_033345155.1 Alphaproteobacteria bacterium
ACATATCCGCCAGAACATCATCATCAGGCAACATGTCATCCGCATCTATGAATGAAATAAAGTCGCCCGTTGCCATATCCATGGCTGTGTTGCGTGCAACTGCCACCCCCATATTTGTTGGCTGATTAATAATCTTTATGCGACTATCTTTTTGTACATATTCTGTCAATACATCTAATGTGTTGTCCGGTGATTTGTCATTCACGCAAATTATTTCAATATCACGCAAAGATTGTGACAAGATGGAATCCAAACATGCCCCAATATACGGTGCGACATTATAGCATGGTACAATCACTGAAATTTTTGGCATGGCTACCCCTTCGATGTTCAATCATCTTAGGAATAAAATCATTTTATGTCAAGGCTATACTGGCATAAAAAAGCCCCCGATTGGGGACTTTTTTCAAACTTTTTCGCACCAGTCTGACTTAGTGGGAAACCTTCGCTTCGGTCATAACGACATGCTTGCGCAATTTTTTGTCGTATTTACGGAACTTCATCTTGCCCTGTGTGTTTTCAGACTTAGTGTTTTTAGTTGTAATATAGAAGACGCCAGTTTCATTGTTTCTTAACTGTACAACTTCCTTGTTGCCTTTTTTAGATGCCATTTTATTCGCCTTTTATTTATTCTGGGTCGGATTGTATGTTATATTTTACTGGAAATCAAGTAAATTTTATCATAAAATAGAAAAACATATCAAAAATGGGGGTATGGCGGAACTGGTAGACGCGCTGGATTTAGGTTCCAGTGGGGCAACCCATAGGAGTTCGATTCTCCTTACCCCCACCAAATTCCTGATTTTATATAAGCAATTCCACCCTTTGACATACCAGCACAGGCTGGCATTCATTGTCGAAACCACAAAAAACCCCCGAATTGGGGGTGATTTGACTTATTCTGCCATTTCAGGTGCTGGCACAGGTTCTGGCGCAGGCATTTCTGGGCGATGTTCGTGCTTTTTATGCTTGCGCATGGCCTTGAATTCTTCGTGTGAAACACAGCCGTCTTTATTAACATCCATCACAGGAACCATTTCCGCCATTTTTGGACATTTTACAACCAGGCAGCCATTTTCAAATTCTGGACGTGGCCCCATTTTGCCGCGTTTGTCACAGCAACACATTTTTGCTGCGGCAAAACCCAATGCAAAAATAATCATGAACAAAATTAATTTTTTCAAGAAACGACCAAATGTGCATTTCTTTTTTGTGCATACACAATCATTGCCACATGCACAACCTTTGTCGCAACCACATACGGGTTTTTCCATCACCGGCGCTGCAACCTTTTTAGTGGCTGTTTTTTTTGCTGCTGGTTTGGCGGCTGTCTTTTTTGTGACTGATTTTTTTACAGTTGTTTTTTTTGTTGTTTTGTCTGCCATTTGTCCTTCCTTTATTTGTTTGACGATTTAATTGTATTCAAATTAAAAAAACTTGTAAAGAAAAAATTTTGCAATAAAACCCGCACATGGCGGGTCTGTATTATTTTTTCTTGGTTGTTGTTTTCTTGGTTGTTTTGGATGTTGTGCTTTTTTTAGCGGGCATCGCCTTGTATTCTTTGTACAGCGCAACAAAGCAAGTGTACATCAACAGCGCAGAAATCGCTGTGATTAACCCCGCGACCAGCCCATCAGAAAACACCGCAAATAACAAGATAGACACCACCAAAACAGCAGTATATCCCATGTTTTTAGACAAAACACTTAACAGTTTATCAAACATTTCTTCCCCCTATGATTTATTTGGATGTTTATACTATACAAATGTTTTTTACATTTTTCCACGAAAAAATACCACCATTATCTGGTGGTATTAAACAAGGGGATATGAAAAAATATTTTTGTGTTTTGTTATTTACAAAATCACTTGTCCGCCCAGTCGTGCTGTCTTTGGAATCGGGCCAAATGATGAACGTGGACTGACATAAATGTTGTCTGTGATGACAAAGTCGCCACAGAATCGCAACATACCCACATCGCGCAGGAACAAATTCCCGTTGATACGAATATCGCATGGCAAAGTGTATTTATGCATATTTTGCAAATACAAATTACCGTTAATTTGTGCGCCATCTTGCAGCATTGCGCCTGCGCTGTGGCTGTCGATAATTACATCGCCCCAGAAGTTGTTATCGCGTTTTGCGGTCTGTTTAGCCACAATTTCGACTTCGGCGCGATTTACAGGCACAACATTAATCGCAGATTTTTTATTGTTCTGAATGTTTTTTTTGGATGCGACGACCTGACGTTGTTTGACTTTTTTACTGTCAGAACTTGATGCTGGCGTGACAATTGCTTCTTCTGAGGCAGGTTGTTTGTTAGCAATAAATACAACCTGACGATGACAGCCAATAATATCCATAATCAATATAGAAAACAATACGATAATCGCAGTTAACAACGCCAAATTTGCCATCGCAACCAAATTAAGTTTGCACAGCCAATTCCAAAACCATTGTAACAGTTTGACAATCATACGAAAAGGCCAACAAACGATATTCCACACGCGTGTCCAGAATCCTTTGCGTTTTGAGTTTTTATGTGCAGTCGTTTTTTTTGCGCCATTTTTGCTTGCTTTGACGCGTCGTGCCGCCACTTTCATCTTTGATTTATCAAACATATATGCCCCCTTGGCAGTTGTTTTGTTAATGATTTACCCTAAAAATAGTATTTGTCAATTCATTTGTCAAGCGATTTTGTCAAATATTTTTACTTTTGACCTTTGTGTCTGCATCGGCTATCATTTTATTTGATGAGAATGATTTGTTTTTTATCTTTATTATTATCTGGCTGTGTATCTGCGTGGCGGGCACCATCTGATTTTATATATGTTCCGATTGTTTCTGGCAACTATACAATTGCATCATACCAGCATTTATCAGATACCACATCGCCAATCCATATTTATATCGAGGGCGATGGCAGCTCGTTCGATGCATATGGTATGCCGACATCGAATCCGACCCCCAATGGCACTTTGGTTCGTGAAATGGTGGCACGCGACACATCGCCAAACATTGTATATCTGGCTCGTCCTTGTCAGTACATTATGTCTGATGCGTGCAGTAAAACGGACTGGACTGATGGTCGATTTTCGCCAAACATCATTAATTCTATGGCCTATGCGATCAAGAGCGTTGCGGACCGGCGTCCAATTATTTTGATTGGTTATTCTGGCGGTGCGATGGTATCTGGGATAGTCATAAATCAGAACCCTGACATGGATATCAAACGATGGATAACGATTGCAGGCGTGCTTAATCATGCGGATTGGACATCGTATTTTGGCGATGCGCCCCTGTCAAAATCATTGGATATGATAACATTGCCCCGGGTTCCTCAGTCACACTATATTGTCCAGAACGACGATGTGGTACCCAACATCCTTTCATACAAATGGGTTGACGGGCACGACTTGACGATAATCCCAAATGCCCGGCATGGCAAAATTCCAGATATAAATTTAGATTTTTAAGGATCAAGTGTAAATGATGTATCTTTTTCAACCGTAATAATTTGATTTCGCAATAAATTTATGCTGGTTTTAGGAGGAAATAATAAATAAAGGTATAAAAAATGTTTACAATAATTCAAGATTATAAAAATTACAAACAAGCAAAAAAGACCACGAAGTCGGTCTGAGACAAATAAACCCTGTAATGCAGGGTTTTATTTTTTTGTTTCAAAAAGATACATTATTCACACTTAAGCCATTTTTAATATGTTGACAAAATATGTTGTCTGTGTTATATTGTGCCGATGTAAGCGAAAATCAAGGACGCAAAGCGATAAAGGCATAAAATGGCGGATAAATTATCATTTGGCTTGATGGATATTCCAATGTCATGCAGTTTATTTATGGAACCTGCATTGAAACGGCACAGGCACTATGTCGCGCCAATGTCCACATTTTCGCAAGAATATATTCGCGAATGGAATATAGCATTACGAGAAGTTATGAATCTCCCGAATATGAAAACGCATCTTGGGCAGGTTGGTCACAAGATTGTTGACGGTTCGATACGAAGTGAAAAATATTTATCGCGTTGTGTGGGATATGCACCCAATGTTCCCATGCATTCTTTGCATTATGCGCTTAGATTTTCAGAAAGTGCGAAATTTTTGGCGGACAAAATTACCGGTGGGTCCACACGATTTTTTGCGGATTATGGGGCGGGGTTATCGCCCTTGGCGGCTGCGACACAAACCGAACACAACACATCGAACGCCTATATTATTGACCACCCCGTGATTATGGATGCATATGTTCACACTGCTGAATTGGTTGGCGGTCGTGTTCCAGAACCGATACAATGGACCGATGTTAAAACATTAGCCTTGTCACATAAGTTAGATACGATTGTCGCTATGGGGGTTTTTCACTATATGCCCCGAGAAGAACAAATAGAAAATATGAGGTTCATTAATTCTTATATTCCAAATTTTTTGTTGGAAATCAAATATGCTGTCGGAGAAGAGCCATCAACAGAAAACGCCTTTAATCTGCAGCAATTGCAGGGGTTACGCCTGCTGGTAAACAATGCAAAAACACTAGAAACCGCATTGATTCAAAATTCTTTGCGTTATCTCAGCAAATTTATCCATGCCATGCCAAAAAAACGCGAATACCTGGAAAACGTTCGTTCGTTATTTCTAAGTCGCTAAGCAGGATTGACGCACGCAACAAGATTGTCCACACACCCAAAATCGCAATAATTTATAGCTTTACACCATATTTACCACGATTGATTGGGCGGTATGACAAAGCTTCGGCCAAATCTGTCATTTCAATATTTTCTGCCCCACGCAAATCGGCAATCGTTCGTGCCAATCGCTTGATGCGATTGTACCCGCGCGCAGACATTCCCATTTTTTCAGCCGCCATATTCAAAAAGTTCGTTAAATCTGACGGTAGCGCGGCAAACTGTTCCAGCGCCGGTCCATCCAGTCGTGCGTTCACGCATCCCTGGCGCAATATTTGCCGTTCCCGCGCCGCAACAACACGTTCACGGATTGTTGCGCTGGATTCGCGTGGTGCATCATCGGTTGACATTTCCCAAGGTTTCACCGCATCAACATCAACATGCAGATCAATTCTGTCTAACAAAGGCCCGGATATTTTGTTTTGATATGCCTCGGCACATCTGGGGGCGCGCGAACAAGACAGGGCGGCATTTCCCAGGTGTCCACATGGACAAGGGTTCATGGCTGCAATTAATTGAAACTGGGCGGGGTATGTTGCATTACGGCGCGCACGTGATATTAAAATACGACCGGATTCCATCGGTTGACGCAGAATTTCCAATGTTGCACGATTAAATTCAGGCAATTCGTCCAAAAACAACACCCCATTATGCGCCAACGAAATTTCCCCGGGGCGCGCATCTGACCCGCCCCCAGCCAACGCAACAGGACTGGATGTATGATGCACACTGCGAAAAGGCCTTGTTGCCATCAAGCCGCGTGTCCCCAATTCCCCAGCAATTGAATATATAGTCGAAGTTTCCAGTATTTCGTGCGCGGTCATTTCTGGCATAATTGTTGGCAAACGTGATGCCAGCATAGTCTTGCCCGATCCTGGTGGCCCCACCATCAGCATTGCATGTCCACCCGCTGCTGCAATTTCCAGTGCACGTTTTGCCGCCCCTTGACCATGAACATCGGCCATATCCAGCGTGGAATTTTTTGCGCTTTCTGGTGTGGTCAGTTCTGGCACCGGTAAAATTTGGGTCCCTTTGAAATGGTTAATCAGTTGCATTACATGAAATGGCGCCAGAATATTTTCGTGCCCCGCCCATCGTGCCTGTGTTCCCTGGTCGCCTGGGCAAATAATCCCCAGTCCACGCGAATTGGCCCACACAGATGCCGGTAATACTGCATCGGTTTTTACAATTGCACCATTCAGCCCCACTTCCCCCAGGATAACATATTTTTCCAGTTCATTTTCCGGTAAAACCCCAATCGCACACAAAATTCCGCATAATATCGGCAAATCAAAGTGTGATCCACTTTTTTCCACATCCGCCGGTGACAGGTTCACCGTCAACCGTTTTGGTGGTAATGACAAATTCATCGCAGCCAAAGCGTTGCGAATGCGTTCAGCAGATTCTTTAACCGCGCGGTCTGCCAATCCTATAATATTAAATTCTGGCTTAGACAAACCCGATGACAGTTGCACCTGAACATCAATTTGTGTTGCGTCCATTCCATTAAATATAATCGAATTCAAAGATATCATGCCTTGCATATTATAACTTGAATTACATTTGTGCAAGTTTTAATATATCACATAACAACAAAAGGATTTTAATATGCCAACCAAGAATAAAAATGTCGCACGCGAATGGTTTAATACAATATTTTACGGGGCATTAATTGCGATTGTCTTCCGCAGTTTTCTGTTGGAACCATTTAATATTCCATCTGGCTCGATGATACCGACATTACATGTTGGCGACCACATATTTGTGCAAAAATGGGCATACGGTTATTCTCGTTATTCGTTCCCGTTTGGTTCCTGGAAGATGTGGGATGGTCGTTTCTGGGCGACCGAACCCGAAGTCGGCGATGTTATTGTGTTCCGCAATCCCATTAACGAACAGCAGGATTATGTTAAACGTCTAATTGGCAAACCTGGCGACACAATCCAGATGACCGATGGCCGTCTGTATATTAATGGCACGATGGTTCCGCGTGAAAATCCGCGTCCATATATTGTTGCTGTATTGCCAAAATCTATGCGTTCGGTCGGCTTTTACCGGGACAACATGTCGATTAAGGGCAGACACATTTGGGTTGATAACAAACCGGCGGACTTTAATTACACAATTGAATACAAACCGGACGATTTCTGCCATATGTACAGCGGTGCTTGTGGTGTGTTCAGTGCGACAGAATACACAGAAACACTGCCGAACGGGGTTTCTCACAGCATAATAGAAATGGCGGACAATGCGCATTTTGACAACACCGAACTATTTACGGTGCCAGAAAATCATTATTTCTTTATGGGCGACAACCGCGACAACAGTGGCGACAGTCGTGGCGATGTTGGCTTTGTCCCACGGGATAATATTTTGGGTGATGTTTGGTTTGTGTGGTATTCGCATAACTATTACGCGCCTTTGCTGGCGATTTGGAATTGGGGCAACAAAATACGTTGGGACAGATTTGGTATGGGAATAAATTAATATGAAAGAAATCGGATACGAATTTAAAAATAAATCATTGTTAGAATTAGCATTGACGCAAAGCGGTGCAAATTCTGCGTATAACAACGAACGGTTGGAATTCATTGGTGATCGTGTGTTGGGTTTGTCTGTGGCTGATTTATTGATGGACATGTACCCGTCCGAGACCGAGGGCGAACTTGCCCGTCGTCATGCGGTTCTGGTATCGACCGACACATTGGGTGATTTGGCGGCCGAACTGGGGATTAACAAACGTGTTCGCCATGGTCACATGACGGCTGGTCGGACTAAGCATATGTTGGCCAATACTATCGAGGCTATATTTGGTGCAATCTATCTGGATGGTGGGTTCGAGGTGGCGCGTTCTGTAATTATAAAACTGTGGCGTGATTTAGCCGCCCGTGATATTGTTGCCCCCAAAGATGCCAAGACCGCCCTGCAAGAATTGGTGCAACAGCAAACCAATGGCCAATTGCCTGTTTATGAATTCAATTCGGGTATTGGCGAATCCCACAATCCTGTTTTCAGTGTTCGTGTGACCGCCATGGGCCAGTCTGCGGTTGCATCCGGTGATTCTAAAAAGGCGGCCAGCACCGCCGCCGCCGCTGAATTGTTGAAAATGCTTGCAAAGTCGGGGCAGGGGAATTAAAATCAACGCAACAAACAAAGATAAGGGTAAAACATGTTTTCAATTTTATTGGTTTTATTAATCATTGACGCGATTATGATGATCGGTCTGATTTTATTACAAAAGTCCGAGGGGTCTGGCATGTCAGGCTCGTCAGCGGCATCCATGTTTGGTGGCGCATTAACGGGCGCAGCTGCGGGTAATTTTCTAACTCGTGCAACAGCGGTATTGGCAACTGTATTTTTCGTTTTGTGTGCGGCATTGGCGTTGGTTTCTGCGAAATCTGATATGTCTGCCACGCAAAGTGACCTGCGCAACGAAATTGTGCAACAGCAAAATGTACCAGCACCGGAAACTGTACCAATGCCCACACCGGAAGAAAACGCACCAGTCACAGAACAAACATCGGTTCAAGAATAAAAAAACCGCCATTTTGGCGGTTTTCTTATTCGGCTGCTAATCCAGGTTTTTCAACAACACATCTTTCATTTCATTTGGCATCATACCTGTTGTAGAATATCCACAGTCAACATGATGCACTTCGCCTGTAACACCAGACGACAAATCGCTGAACAGATACATCGCCGCACCGGACACATCATCCAATGTCATATTGCGACGCAAAGGTGTTGTTTCCGCATTCAGACGCAACATAGCCTTGAATCCGCCAACCCCGCTGGATGCCAGGGTCATAATTGGCCCAGCACTGATTGCGTTGACGCGAATTCCATCTGCACCCAAATCCGATGCCAAATAGCGCACACTGCTGTCCAAGGCAGATTTTGCAACACCCATTACATTATAATTTGGCACAGACTTTTCCCCGCCATAGTATGTCAGGGTGACAATACTGCCCCCGTCTTTCATCAATTTTGATGCACGACGTGTCAAATCAACCAGCGAGTACACAGAAACATCCATAGTGTTTTTAAAATTGTCACGCGATGTATCCGCATACCGACCAGTCAGTTCGTTTTTATCTGAAAAAGCAATCGCATGCAACATGCCATCCAGATTGCCCCATTCGCGTTCAATTTTGGCGAACAGGTCGTCCATCTGTTCGTCATTTTGCACATTGCATTCCTGGACGAACTTTGCCCCTATTGATTCCGCCAGCGGTCGCACACGTTTTTCCAATGCAGGCATAGCATAAGGCATCGCAATTTCCGCCCCCATTTCATGCGCCCGTCTAGCGATAGCCCATGCCATAGACCAATCGTTGGCAACACCTGTGACTAAAATCTTTTTACCCTTTAATAACATTTATGTTTCCTTTTGTTATTCTTAATTGGACATATTCTAATATAACATTGAAAAACAGGTATCGCAACAGGTAAAGTTTTTCCTTGCTTTCATCACTTGTAAAAATCATATTGCTTGTTTCATAGTCCTTTGAGTTTGTCATTGTGTTTTTTTGCTCTTTTGTGCTAGCTTGTGCTTCATAGATATAAATTTGATGGAAATCATGAAAACAACAGTATGTGCCATAGTTGCAATCGGGCCACAAAATATCATCGGCATGGGTGACCATATGCCTTGGTATTGTGCCGGAGATTTTTACCATTTTCGCAAAACCACCATGGGTTACCCATGCATTTTTGGCAACAAGACATTCCAAGGCTTACCCAAACGTCCTTTGCCAGGGCGGCTGAACATTGTATGCAGTTCCAAGAATAAAGACGCTTTTGCGTCTGATGGGTGCTTTTATGCTGCCAGTATAGAATCTGCCATTCGGCAATCATGCGGTTTTGACAAGGTCTTTATCTGCGGTGGTGCCAGCATATATAACTATGCATTTGATATGGATTTAATAGACGAGTTTTATCTAACAAAAATCCAGGTCCCAGAACTGATGCATACGGCACAGCAGGAACTAAACAAATATACCCTGTTCCCCAAGGACCCAGACACACTTTTATCGCCGGACAAATGGCAATCTGTGCAAATTGTATACCCAAATAATGTTTTACCCCCAGAAAAAACACCCGTCAAAGCTTGTTTTCTGAAATACACACGCATCAGGTAAAACACCGCCAGCAGTTGCCGATAAGTTTATTAATTACCGCAATAAACTTTGTTGTCGTATCCTCCGAAATTCGGGTAACAAACTAGAAGCGCCTCTTTAATATGCTCTTGACAAATAATTATTTGTCATTACAATATATCAGGATGAAAGAAGCTAATTTAAGAAAATTTTTATTAGGTTCAATTTTGACCTGTGGCTTGACAGCGGGCGCACACACTTGTTGCGCACAAAAAACAGAAAAAGACGACGAATGGCATAAAACAGAGATTGACTCATCTGCTGTCCAACAGAAAGACATATACGGTAATACGGAATTATTTGAAAAATCACGCAGCAAAATCAAATTTGCGCTGGCATTTGTTGAAAATTATTATCCTTACATATATTGGTGTGGCGAAGCCTGGACCACGGGGCATGGACTGACGGTTTTATATGATACCAATGGGACGTACAAATCGGTGACACCTTCTACGCAGATACCAACATTGCAAGAGTCTGACATGTACGAAGACCGCTATTTAACATACGAGGTTTTACAAGATATCAAAAATTGTGTCACAGTTTCGATGGACGAAAGCACTTTGCTTGCAGCATGTGTTCTCAGATATTGCATAGGCGGCCCAAACTTTCGGGTATCAGAATTTCTGAAACAATTAAATGCCGGCAAGACTGGTGTTGAACTGGCAAAAACCCTGACTGGCTGGCGCCAGCAAGCAGGTGTGCCAAACAGGTGTTATTTCTTTGCGGGTCTGATGGTTGGCGCAATTGAATTTGAAGATTTATTAGATTTGCGTGCCGAGGGTTGTTATGCCCTGAATTACAGGGATATGTTTGTCCATCACAAAGGCAGACCAAAATCAGACGCAAATGGCTTTTATGAATGGGATTTCTCGAAAGTTCAAGAAAACTTGTCCAAGGCCAAAAGACCAAGAACTGTTTGCCTGAAATTAGGCAAAAAGAAGGGATTTGTCCTGGTCAGGTGTAAACTGGCCCAAGAAATTGTCTCGCAATCTGTTTGGGATGATGTGAACAATCGACAAGTTTTGCCGGCAGAACATAAAAATACTCGTCCACCGATTGGACCGATTGTGTTGGGCGTGTTGGGGGCAGGGGCCGCATTGACCTATTACCGTAAAAAACAAGATTGTCGTTAAGTTTTTGCTGTTTTTGTGTATTTTATACAGGAACAGCCAGCGATAGCAAACAAAGAAAAACCGCAGAAATCTGGACTAATCTTGGCTCGGCGCGGCTTGTTCATACCGGCACGAAAACCCAGATGAATTTAAGCAATTGTCCACTATTTGCGAAATGTTATTATGTGATTGACCAAAGGTACTATGGATTCACTATTACTAGATAAAATTTGATATTTCTAAAAAATCGGTATAGAATATCAAAAAGGATGCGTCATAATGCTAATTCTGAATATCAATGGACCGATAAATTCTGGCAAATCAACAGTGTCTAAACTGTTGGTGCAAATATTACCCCACGCAGTTTTTATAGAAGTTGATGACTTGTTATCAGATGATGAAGAGAAAAAATTAGGTTTGACTATTCAGGCCGGCTGGGCTGAACGGCTGAACCGATTGGATAAAATTATTTCCCAGCAGAAAAATCAACAACAATACGAAACAATTATTTTTGCGTATCCGATGACAGAAAATCTGTATCAACGTTGGTCGGCACACGTTGATAGGAATACACGTTTTATTGCAGTTACATTGGCCCCCAGTTTGGAAAATTGTTTGACTAATCGTGGAGCGCGTACATTGACCAACTGGGAAATTGGACGCATACGTGAAATGTATAATGAAAATTATCACAGACCGACAAATGCAGATTTGATAATAAACAATGACGGACAGACTCCACACCAGACCGCCAAACAAATTGCAGATTATGTTACCAAACAACGATAGGAGAAAACCAAAATGGCAGAACGTGCAATGTTTAAGGGTGTAATAAACCTGGTTATAAAAAAGGACGACAAAGTCTTGTTGTTCTTTCGCAATGATGGATTTTTTAACTATGATGGTGGTTGGTGGGTTCTGCCGGCGGGCCACATTGAACAAGGCGAAACCGCCATGGCCGCAGCAATACGAGAGGCCAAAGAAGAACTGGATATCGACATTGCACCAGATGACATTAAATGCGTACACGTTATCAGCAATCTGGCCAGTCGCACAGAATCTTTTGATTTCTTTTTCGAGGTATCAAAATACACCGGCACAATTCGC
>JAWPOG010000012.1:0-13759 GCA_033345155.1 Alphaproteobacteria bacterium
ACCCCATAAACATTTAGTCTGTCTGCCATCAACCGTACATGGTTCAATACGCAAAACGGAATCGCCACTGGCCACTATGTTGCCGACAACCGCCCCAGCGGCGGCGTTTACCCCAGTCGATAAAATCATATCGCCCGCAACCTTGCCTCCATAGACATTTCCCGTCATCAATGCCGCGCCACTTAGTGCGCCGATAATCGTGCCGCTGGTTTTTGACTTGCCCCCGCCCAGCAAACCGTCATTACCAGGTTCGTTCTTGCCTGCGATATTTCCGCTTAGGCCACCCAGGACTGTTGCGGCAGCAATCTTAAGCCCCGCATTTTGTTTTTGTTCCTGGTTCATGATTTTAATAACATCATCAACGGTTGGTTCTGCATCTGCTGGAAATTCAACCTCGCCCGCGGCCGGCAGATAGGTTGCCGCAGAAAAATGAGATATATTACATAAAATCGAGTCACCCGCCGCCAAATTTGCACGTGCAACAATCGCATCGGTACCGTTTTCCCCTGCCCCAACCGCACGCATTTCAACAATCGCAGTGCAGGTTGCTGCACCACCAACACCATGCCCCACAGTTGGTCGCGCAAAAACAAATTCGCCACCAGGATATATCATAGTGCATTGTTGCATTTCATCTGAGACTGTTTCAACGGCCTGGGGGGTCGCGCCTTTGGTAGGAATCGGATTTGCCGTATTCGAGGCACCACTGCGAATTTCGTTTGCCTGTTGATAGGCAGCGGCATTGCTGCGTGATAAATTTCCAACACGAAGCCCCGCCATTGATGTGTATGGCACAAAATACAATGCGCAGGGCACAGATAACAATAAATACTTAAAATTCATAAGCTCCCCCCCTGGACAATAAAACAGGCCCTAGAACTGCAATCTTAGACGAACACCCAGGTCAACCATTCCCAGACGACCACTTTCATACCAATTGGTATAATGATACACACTGTCATATGGGGCTTCATACTCGCCCCCAGCACCATCGCCCAACCACTCGATTTGACTAAGCACTATGCTGCCTGAATTTTTAACCTTGCCCAGGTTGGCATAACGGACAAAGAAATCCATTTTTATACCGCCACCCATTTCTGTGGTCACACCACCTTCGAACATGAATGCCAACTGCTCGTTCGTGCCACCATTATGATACGCATAAACATCCGAAATCCCTGTCAACTGCCCCGCACTGGCGCTGCCCAAATCTTCCACAATGGCATAGAACGAATCGTCATACACAACATAATCCGCAATCGTATTCAACGAAACACCAATACCAGCGCCAATATATGGACGCAACGAACCGCCCGCCAAATACCCCGTATAAGAATCAATGTTATAATACAAATTCAACATAGTCGCATTGACAGTAATCGCACCGCCGTCAACCTGGGCATCAATAAGACTGCCGTTACCGTCGTCCGTCTGGACCGTTTTTGGATAACCGATATTAGAATAACGCAAATACGAAAAATCAACACGAACATCATTATTCAATGCCGCACCAACCGAAATCTGCAAAGGAATCACGCTGTCCGATTCAAAATCCGCAGCAACAAAAGCACCAGGAACTGTGTATGCGTCTGCCTCGCCCGTATAGTCGGCCTTGACCGAACCCATCAATGATGTGGTGTACCCCGCCGACAAACCGACGTACAAACCACTGTCCGCAAGACGATCATAATCAGCAGGCTGATAATACTGACGCCCCGCTGTCGTTTGCGCTGAACCAACACGTGGCAAAGCCCCCGTCACACGTGTAGGCTTGGCCGCAGCCACAGAATTATAACCAGGCACATAATTATAGTTGCCGACAGGCGCAACAGCACCCGCGTTTACAACAGGCATCAGCTGACCGCCAGAACCGGTCACTTGGTATGTCGGATATGCGGGATACGCAGCATCCGCCACCAATGGCGCACATGTCAAAATACCTGCAAACAGGGCAGAAATATTTATTTTTTTCATGCCTTTCCTATATCCTTCCTGTTTTATTTTATCATTTTTTGTTGCGCCACGCAAGCATTCAAAAATACAAAATTCGTTTAATATAAAAAAACCCCCAAACGGGGGATTTTATTAACAACCACCTGTCAAGTTGCCCACGATTTTTGAAACCGAGATATCCTTGTGCAACAGGAAATGATATTCACAATTACCAGATTTATATGAACCTGTGCAGGCGGCCAATGTCATAACAGCAAACAATGCCAATAATGCTTTTTTCATAAGTTCTCCTTTTATGCTTTAATTCAGCAAGAAAATTATACATGAATATATTCATGTTTTCAATAATTATATGGCATTTTTTATCCAATGAATACGCAATCCACAAACAGCAATAACATCAAATCGCGCATCACCAGCCCAACCCGTGCGCACAATATATGTTTCAGCAGCACGACGCAGACGCACAGACTGGCGCAATGCAATCGCGTCAAACGCTGCATGCAAGTCCGGACGATTTTTTACCTCGATGAAAACCAACAGATTACGACGGCGGGCAATAATATCTATTTCTGCCCGATGCGTATTGCGACCGGTAATATAACGCGACCGAACAATGCGAAAACCATGCAATCGCAAATAATTTCGCGCAAAAAACTCGGCCCACAAGCCCTTGGAATATGAAGTTCTAGAACGCATATGGTTTTGCCCGGAAATTTTCACGCGCGGTTTGAATGTTTTTAACCAAATCCGATGCTTTCAGCCCATTATCAACCAAATCTAATGCGCCATAATACGCGGTCAACATTGGTTCGTATGAATTGGTGCTGGATATCCAGCGATCGGCCCCAGAGTTCGGTTCACCGTACTTGTCAAGGACGTTTTGCCAAAATGCCAAAATCCTGTTTTCACGCTGTTTCTCGAATTTTTCGGCATCGCCTTCTATCTCGTTTGCATCGTTGTTATAAACAACACGGTACACCAGGTTATCGGTTGCGTTGCTGGTGAAATAAACCACTATGGTTTCGCCTGTGTTTTCACGCACCAGATGCACCTCGGACGCGTATAGCAATCCGCGATTTCGTGCCAAACTGTTGATACATTTTTCTAATTCCGATGGGATAACAACCCCCTGCCTCCGACATTCATAATCCAGGTTATGTTTCCAATCAGGATGGATTGTATAAATTATGCTGTTCTGTTCACGGGGGGCATACAAACCATTGCCACGGAAAAATAAAGAATACACATCATCAAATGACATCCCCAACATAATGTCGGCAATATCAAACATGGAAACAGATACAACCTGGGCGCCGGAATTTAGGCTGATATTATCCATTGTGATGTCGGAATCCGTGCTGTCCACTATGGCAAAATTGTTAAAATCAAACGCATCGGTCGCCGCATATGCGGGTATGCTTAACACGGTGCATAAAATTATAAAAAGTTTCAACATTTGTCCCATATATTATTCCCATTTTATTGATATGATGCAACATCAATTACTATAAACTTGAACGCAGCCACCGGGTCGCCACCCGTTTCTAGATATTCTCCGACCGGCATGCCCCCAACAGTATCACGCATACCAGGCGCATAATCTATGCCAAGATATATCGTACCACGCGTAATTTCAGGGGTGACATCAAAATTATTCGGTGCGTACCATGTCTTAAGTTCATACTCTGCAACCCAATACCTCTCGTTCGTGTCCGCAGTGACAGATAACAACGACACAGTTCGCAATGCATGAGATTTTGCCAATCCCTCGATTTCAGGGGCCATGTTTTTCAACCACGCATTAAACACATCTGACACCGACATGCGACGCAACGCTGTGCGCCCCTCTTTGCGACGTGTCACATCGGCAATATCGGGGGTGACATAAAAATATTCGGTAATATATTTGGCGATTAAACGATCCCGCATTTTCGAGGCACCCAAAACAGTATCCGTCACCGGAACACCAGGGCGACGCGCGGTGTTATCATCGGGCTGAAAGAAATACACATCCTTGGCAGAATTCGTGTTTTGATTGAATATATTGCCCGTATCATAAATAAAACCCGCAAAAATCAGGGCGCCGCACATCATCGCCAATAATATAATCCCAGATAAAAATCGTATCGTATTTTTCATCAGTTCATCTTGTATGCATTAAAGTCGGCCACATAATACCCCAATGTTTGTGGATACGAATCCATATTGCGCCCAACAGACACATATGCCAAAATCTGTATCGGGGCGGTTTTATTTGAAATGATTTTTGCGTGTATCTGCCATGCGCCACCATTCGGTGCAACCTCGCCAATTGGGGTCATCCGAATAGAAGACATATCGATGCGCCATACCTCGCCATTTGATGCGCGCGCTTGATGTCCCGGCTTTACATGCACACTAAACCGCGAAAACATATCATCCCCCGTCAGACAATATATCCCACACGCACCCGTTTCAACCCCAGTTTTGTTTTCTGGCGCACAAGCGGACGCACGGTCACACATCTCCCAGCGCTTGGTATTAATATCTTGATTTTCTGCAATCCAAAACCAATTGCGAACAAACTTGCCCAAGACGGATTCCTGTAATGCCTGGGTTGTTGGCATTTCAAGTTCGGTCCCATGTTGATGCCCGACAATCTCCCAATTACCTGTTATCTTGTTAATTGAAACCAAAAATGGGTGAACCTGAACAGAATGTTGCAACCATAATATCAGACCGCAGGTGCAAACTATCAGAAAAAAAGCAATCATTATTGCAATCGACAAGATGCGGGACGACGCAATACGTGGCCCCGCCGGAAATGTTGGTATGTTAAATTCGTCTGGATATCTCAAATTCCGCCCCCCGGTCCCCAGATACGCAACTGTTTAACTATGCCTGATACACCATGATGCAGGCGCACGGGCTTAGTTTTAATTCATTATTATCATAACCAACGCCAACCGGTTCCCGGTCATAAACCTGGCCACAACCAGCAAGGCACAATGCAACAAATAACCCTAAAAATACTTTCTTCATAAAAAGCCCCCTTTCCTTTTGTTTGAATTATAAAAAATTTCAGCAATCCACGTCAAGACTAAAACTGGGTTTCAAATGACAACAGGAATCGCTGCTCTCGGTCGTATTCTGTCATCTTTAATGGCCAGCCCCAACTGAAATTCATTGGTCCCATCGGCGTGTTCCAATAAATACCAACACCTGCTGATGTGCGCAAAGAATCATCTATGTCGTTTTTATATTGGGGTAAATGTTGATTGGCAGGATAATAATCTTCCTGGGATGGGGGTTTGCCCAAGATTCCATAATCAAAGAATACGAAACCTTTGACCTGGTATTCATCAGGGATAAAGACCGGGAAATTTAACTGGGTCGAACCGTTGATTTTCCACATACCACCCAATGCATAGGTCGTCATATACCAATTTCGCGAACCAACACCTGCGACATCAAAACCGCGCAGGGATTCGCCGCCCAAGAAATAACGATAAACACGCGATACATAGTCGCCATCCAATGGCTGAATATAGCCAAAGTCCAGCGAAGAACGCAATTGCCAGCGATCATCCCAGAATTTTACCATACCGATAATATCACCGCTGTATCGCATATACGATTCCGTGCCGCCAAAGCCGGTATAAGCAATCCCCAAATTTGCAACAACACCGGTGTGTGTATTCTGGGCAAAGTTTGTGTCCAGATTATGGTATCTGAAATTAGTTCCCAGTGTGTACAGTTTAGCATCCTGCCAGCCATCGTCGGCCTGGATATCATAGTTCTGGTCAAACGCGGCGGACAGACGGACACTTTGGGTCCAATGGTCGGTCAGACGCCACCCCATGCGCCCCGCAACCGTCAAAGAATCGCGGTCATAACCAAAACCACCCAAGTTCGAATAATCATACATTGTGTACGACACATCAAATCCCGCAGACAACGCGCGCCCAAACAAATACGGTTCGGTAAAACTGAACAGGGCCTGTTTCTGATATTCTGCAATAGAACCGCGGATTTGGACAATCTGGCCACGGCCCATAAAGTTGTTTTCGGTGATGCCCGCATCAACCATAAAACCGTTGATATTTGACCAACCAAACCCACCAGATAATTCGCCTGTGGGCTGTTCCTCGACACGAATGTCCAGGTTCATCATATTAGAATCCGCCATACGTGTGGGAACCATTTGGACATCTTTGAAAAAACGTGTGCGCATTAATTTTTGACGCCCCATTTCAATTGTTTGTAACGAAAAAGGATCGCCCGCACGCATCGGCAACGACTGATTTATCACAGAATCAAAAGTACGAACATTGCCCAAGATATTGATAGAGTTCAAGTAGATGCGGTTCGTTTTTTGAATCTTGAATACCAAATCAATTGTTCTGCTGTCGTCATTTTTGGTTGGAACAGGCTCTACATTTATAAACGCATATCCATAATCAGCAACTGCGCTGCGCAGGGCCGACAATGTTTCATCAACCTGATCAATATTGTATGTATCACCAGATTTCGTCACAATCATGTCCATAAGTTCGTCAGTGGGGACGTCCGGGAACGGATTGTCCACAGTTATTTTGCCATAATCATACTGATTTCCTTCGTCCACGGTGAATACAACCGAATAATACTGACGGTCTGGGGTGAATGTGCCAGATGTGTCCGTCACATTAAAGTCAACATAACCGTTACGTAAATAAAACTGGCGCAACATTTGACCGTCATATTGGATGCGATCTTCGTCAAAAGTATCAAATTGCGTCATGAAACGCCACCAAGCGTGTTCGCGCGACAGAATTTCACCACGCAGGGTGCGGTCGGAAAACTTTTTATTTCCTTCGAATTTAATGTCAGTTATCCAGGTTGGGTGCCCTTCGGTAATCTCGTACACGATATTTACACGGTTGTCCGACAGTTCGATTTTTTGTGGTTCAATCTTGGTGCCAAAAAAACCCTGGCGTTGATAAACGGTTAACATACGCTGAACATCCGCACCAATTGTTGCCGCATCATAAGACGCACGTTCGACGGTTTTAATTTCCTTTTTCAAATCATCGGTGGACACTTCGTCGTTACCCTCGACCGTGACCATATTGATAATCGGCGATTCCGCAACTTCTATTTTCAAAACATTACCCGACATGCGAACATTTATTTTGGAAAAATAACCGCTTTCTTGTAATTTTTTTGCAATTAAGTTTGCCCGAGATTCGCCGACATTGTCGCCAATTTTGACATCAGACAAAATACGAATGGATTCTGCATCCATGCGCGCATTGCCCGACACATCAATGCGTGAAACAGTTGCACCAAAAGAACTTGGTGTAACGACAGATAATAGTAATGCGATATATGATACTTTCTTCATCTTTTATAACCCAAATACACGTGCTAAATCATTCCACATTGTTAATATGAACAGTCCCAAAATCAACACCCAGCCGCACATAATTGCAATTTCCATACCACGCCCCTGCAATTTGCGACGCGTGATGCCCTCGATAATCAGAATTAATAAATATCCGCCATCCAGCACAGGCAACGGCAACAGGTTCAATACCCCCAAGTTCACAGACAGTAATGCAATCAATGACAGCAAACTAAAGAAGCCCGCCGCCAGCGCCAGCCCCGAATATTGAGCAATTGTTATAAACGAACCCAACTGTTTAGAAGAACGTTCACCGGTAATAATCTGTTTAAGCACTACAATCAGGGTTTTCGACTCGTAATATGTTTTTCGCGCACCCGAATACATCGCGCGGAACAAGCCCTGAGGCCGAGGGTCAGCACGACGCGCACCATCTGCAACCATACCCCAACGATCGGCCGGTGACAATTTAACATTTACCAATTCATCGTCACGAACAATCAAAACATCCGCATCACGATTGGCCGCCAATTCTTTGGCCAAGATAACATCACCCCAATTGGCAATCTTTTCATTATCAATGCTGACAATTGTGTCGCCTGGTTTTACCCCCGCGTTAAAAGCAACCGATTCCTGAATAACCTGGCCGATAACTGGCAACTGAGAATTACCAACCAAACGCGGCTGAAACATGAACAAAGATGTATAAATCAACCAAGCTAAAACAAAGTTCATAAACACGCCAGCGCCGATAATAATAAACTGTTTCCATGCGGGCGCAGACAAATAATGCCCTATCTTTTTATCCGCAGGCAGTTCTTTGTACTTTTTGCGGTTGAACATGTCTTCTTGACCATAAATGGAAACATACCCCCCCAACGGCAGACATGCGATTTTCCACATTGTACCACGTTTATCGTGCCACTTTACAATTGCGGGACCAAAACCAATGGAAAATGTATCAACACGCACACCAGCCCAACGTGCAGCCAAGAAATGCCCCAACTCGTGTACAAAGACAACAATTCCCAGAACAACTAACAACGCAAAAATTGTTAACATTATTTGCATGCTTATATCCTTCCTTTAATGCAAGACGCCTATAACATCACCAGCCACACCAATGGCAAAACATAAATCCAACCATCAAATCTGTCCAAAATACCCCCATGCCCCGGCAATATTGTGCCAAAATCCTTGATGTCCAATTTGCGCTTTATCCAACTGGCCGTTAAATCCCCGTACTGGGATAATAATGATAAACTGATGCCAATCCACATTAACTGTGGCATAAATGTATCCGCACCCAACAGACCGTACAACACACCGCCAAATGTACCACAAATAATGCCAGCAATCTGCCCAGACCATGTCTTCATAGATGACAGACGTTCCCACATCTTGTCACCACCAATCAGACGCCCAAACAGCCAAGCACCAACGTCCGCCGAGCACACTATCATCAATATCAGTAATATAATCCAAGGACGCGATCCCACATCATTGATTGCGAACAACAAGACAAACAACCAAATCAAAAACCCGCCAAATGACCACAAGTTGCCACGAATGGTGTCAATTGACGCACGACGAAGGCACATGCAATATTCCACAATCATCGCCAAAACAATGGCGATCCCCAAAACACGCACCGCCGGCCAACCCCAATATTCGCCCAGCGCCGCCAATCCTGCAACAAATGCCATGATGACACCCGCCAAGATTCTTTGTGTAGTGTTTGACATAGTTTTACCCCCGATTTATTTTTTGCCCAGATAATTTGCCTTTTTACCGCCACCAAAACGACGATTGCGTTTTGCAAATTCGTCCAAGACATTTTGCCAGCCACGCTCGTTCCTGACCAAATCTGGCCAATGCTCGGGCACGAACAACAATTCTGCGTATGCCAATTTCCACAACAAGAAATTGGAAATACGATTTTCATTGCTGGTGCGGACCATCAAATCAATTGGCAACAGGTCGCCTGTATCCAAATATGTTTCAAATGTTTCCAGTGTCACAGGTTCACCCGCCGCAATCGCTGCATTAACGCCATCAATTATTTCCTGTTGTCCGCCATAGTTGACAGCGAACGCAACCGTACCGCCGGTGTTTTCAGCGGTCTTTTCTTCCAGTTCGTCGCACAAAGCCGCCAGTTTTTCCGGCAATCTGTCACGCGAACCAATAACTCGGCAACGGATGTTCTTTTCCAGCGCATGTTCCATATTCTTGGTCAATTCTGTATAGAATAAATCCATCAGGAAGTTAACCTCGTCTGTGGAGCGATTCCAATTTTCAGTAGAAAAACAAAAAAATGTGATTGTTGTCACACCACGTGCAAAAAACCAATCAACCAGATTTTCAAAATTGGAAATGCCTGCTTGATGCCCCATCAAAGGTGGCATACCACGCATCTCTGCCCAGCGACGATTGCCATCACATATAAATGCGATATGCTGCGGAACTTTGTTAGTCATAGCGACAGACGCGGGTTTCTTTTTGAATATTTTTAGCATATTTTCCCCCATTAATTGCGATTATACCGACATGATATCCGCTTCTTTTTCACGAGCCATGGCATCAACCTCGGTTCCGCGTTTATCAAATACCTTTTGAATATCATCTTCGTATTTGCGTTGTTCATCTTCGGATATTTCTTTGTCAGTAACAGCGCGTTTGATTTTCCCCATCACATCTTGGCGAATATTGCGCATGGAAATTTTAGCCTCTTCCGCGTATTTACCGGCAACCTTGGTCAATTCACGACGGCGCTCCTCGGTAAGTGGTGGCATATTCAGACGAATTACCCCGCCCGCAGTCATCGGATTTAGCCCCAATCCCGAATCACGGATAGCCTTTTCAACCACAGCGGCGTTTGTGATGTCCCATACGGTCACACTCAAAGTCTGGTTGTCAGGGGTGGCAACAGTTGCCAGTTGATTAAGAGGCATTTCAGAACCATAGGCCGGAACACGAACGCCATCCAACAAATGTACAGATGCACGCCCTGTGCGTAAACCCGCATACTCGGTTTTTAAAACTTCTAATGTTTGGGCCGTTTTCTGCTCTACCTCGGCCTTTAATAATTGATAATCCATATAAAGTCTCCTTAAGATATTCAAAGAGAGATTAGCAAATTGATTTATCACTTGGCAAGGATAAATATGCAATTAAATTTTCCCTGAAGTAAAATGGGGATGTGGGACGGATAATTTTATCGTAATTTGATTTGACTTTTGTCGTCAATGCATATAAAATGTGTCGGCACATGGGGTTGTAGCTCAGTTGGTAGAGCACTTGCATGGCATGCAAGGGGTCGTCGGTTCGAGTCCGATCAGCTCCACCAAGTGAAACAGGAACGGGTTGGACACTTGATGGCATGCAACACGCATCTCGTCGGTTCGAGTCCGATCAGCTCCACCAAGTGAAACAGGAACGGGTTGGACACTTGATGGCATGCAACACGCATCTCGTCGGTTCGAGTCCGATCAGCTCCACCAAAACAGTTTCAGTATGGCGGATATAGCTCAGTTGGTTAGAGCGTTGGTTTGTGGTACCAAATGTCGCCGGTTCGAGTCCGGTTATCCGCCCCATTATAAAACGTCCCGTATGGGGCGTTTTTAATTTTTGGCGGTTCGCACAAGAACCGCAGGTTCGACACGATAGCCGGTTTTGTAAGCATCGTGCAGCAAAACCGTTCAAGCAGAAGGTATTTTTTGCAAAATCTCGAATTTTTAAACAAAAATTGCTGATTTCTGCGGTTTTTGCACATTTTATCAAATATCTCAACACAATCATCAGAAACGACAATCTGGTCATGCAACAAGGCTTGTTTTTTATGTATTTTTTGTTATATTATTTTATATAACAGACCTGTTATAAAAGGAAATAGAATGGCAGAAATAATCACAGAGGAAATGTATAAAAAAATAAAAAAACAAAATGGTGAGGCGGCTGCCAAGGTTTTGCGTAGTGAAATATTGTTAGATATTCCAAATCTTGCGCATATTTTGGAATTTGCAGGTAATGACCCCGAAAAAATAAAAGCGTTGGCACCTGTTATCCGAGAATTTTATAAAACACAAAATGCGCCAGACTATAAAACGAACAAGACCCCTTTAGAATTATTAAGCGATGCTGGATATAATGCTTTTGTTGTAACAACAGAACAACAAAAAAACTCGATTAGAAACTATTACAGAAAAAACGAAGAATTGTGTACTTTTCGTGATCCTGACCGTCATAAACAATATCATATGATTCATGCTGCAAAACATGATGCTTCTCAAATCAAACCAGCTGATGTTCCAGAACGCGACGATGAATACGGCACGTCGGTTATATCAATTCAGATTGCAAAAACTGGTGGATTTATTTCGATTAAAAATCGTTATAATCATACAGTAAATAATCCAGACGCAACATTTAATAACAACCCGGATAACATCATTCGCGGTTTATCCAATGCATTAAAACTGTATTTCAATGTAGAATTTAATACAACCGAAAACCCATTGCCGGATAATTACCGTATGATTAATGACCAGCTTGTGTATTTTAATTACGAAATAGAAAACACGTATTTTGGTCTGGATTATTATTTTTTTGGCAGCGAGATTACAAAATTAAATAAAGATTATGAAATTTTATTGGATTATTTTATATTAAATATCAAAACAGGTACGGTAAAAGATATTGCGGGCTTGGGTTCAAAAGATTCAACATATCAATTACTACAAAATATGTTTCAGAATAAAAAAATCACCATTCGTACCAATCCCAACAACAAGCTTGAACGCATGATTTTTGCTGATGGCGCCCATGTGTTAAGTGTTGAAAAGGGCACTATAACAGAATTGAATTTGCCGGATGTAAAACGAATTGATGGAAAATTCTTGATTTATAATAAAAACCTTAGAAAACTTTATGCACCAAAGTTGGAATATGTTGGCAATGAATTTTTATCTTGTAATAAAGGATTAACAGAACTTGATTTACCGGCCTTAAAGGAAGTCGGTCACATTTTTGTGTCACAAAATGAACAGATTGCCAGATTTAATGCCCCACTTTTAAAAAAAACAGGTTCCGGTTTCTTGAGAGACAACATGGGGTTAATTGAATTAGATTTGCCGTCCATGAAGGAATTTGGGGACTGGGCGCTGAAATACAATACGGCATTGTCTAGATTGAGTGCACCAAAACTAGAAAAAATTGGGCCGGTTTTTTTACCGGAAAACTTATCTGTGACAGAATTAGATTTTCCCTTGGTGAAAGAAATTGGCAGTGGCTTTTTGCGGGATAATAAGATATTGAAACGGTTTAATGCACCAAAATTACAAAAAGTAGATGATCGTGTCTTGTCTGACAATCTTGCCCTGACTGAATTAAATTTGCCGTCTTTGGAAGAAATTGGCGATAGCTTTTTGTCCAAAAATAAAAAATTGAGAACTTTTTATGCACCAAAATTGCAAAAAGTTAAGTGGGGTTTCTTGAACAAAAATACCGAATTAACCGATATTGTTATAGCAAATGATAAAATCATCCATATTAAACATAACAAGCGATTAGCTATGATTCTTGCTAAAAATAAAATCAAAAATAAATTGAAAAATAATATGAACGGTTTAATAAACGCAATCGCCCAAAACACGAAACATTGATACATACTTGTTTTTTGTTATCAGGGATAAGCATCGGTATTTTATTTGATGTTTGTGTGGTTTATTGCAACTGTTGTTGCCAAACCTGTGGAAGGTAGTGCTAACTGGACTTTCATTGGTTGCGGATAAATTGCTTTTATAACAAACCGACAACCGCCTTTATTGGCGTTTTTTATTAAAAACTTTATCCACCTAGAATGTTACTAAGGGATGATGTAAAACTGGAACCGTTAGATGTGTCCAATACATCTAATGCGTTTTTCCGCTTAACCCTGGCATGGATTAATTGCTTTTGCTGTTTGATTTTTTTGTCTTTTATCATTTCGCTGGGTTTGCCATTGACCAGGCTATTACCCACAGTTCCGCCCACAACACCATCGCCCTGCACAAAAAAAATTACAATTTTTTTCACCTCGGGCAAAAAAAACACTTGCAATAGAATTAAATAATGTATATTATAAGCAACGCTATTCGGGCATAGTTCAGTCGGTAGAACAACGGACTGTTAATCCGTATGTCGTTGGTTCGAGTCCAACTGCCCGAGCCAGAATTAGCCCAGATTTCTGGGCTTTTTTCTTACTTTATTCCAAATTACACAGGTTGCAAAACATACCGAAAAATGACTGAATACTAGCGAATATAGCCCCCATACAAGTATAAAAATACACCAAAATACACAGGATTTTTGCTTAGATATCTATATTCCCCTTTTTCGTTCTCGCAAAAACTCGGTAGATATCTATCTAGATTTCTGTCTGATTTCTATTCTGTTATCTAT
>JAWPOG010000015.1:0-25778 GCA_033345155.1 Alphaproteobacteria bacterium
CCGAGGCGGAGTATGTCGTGGAAGCTTGTCGTGACCTGGGGGTGCCATGTCATGTCTTTCATTGGACAGAAGAAAAGCCGTCCAGTGGGTTAGAGTCCGCAGCTCGCACCGCACGGTATAAATTTATGACAGATTTTTGTCATAAAAATGGCATCAAGGTGCTGATGATTGCGCATCAGGCAGATGATCAAATAGAAACGTTTTTGATGAATTTAGCACGTGGCAGTGGGGTCGTTGGCTTGGCCGGGATTCAGGCGGAATCTTATCGTGATGGGATTAAAATTGTGCGGCCTTTGTTGAGTGTTTTTAGGGCTGAATTGATTGAATATTGCAATAAAAACAAAATTAAATATTTTGATGACGAAATGAATTTTGATGATAAGTACACCCGCGTCAAAATTCGTCAAAACAGACATTTGCTGTCTGAAAAAATGGGGATTACAGACGACAGAATTTTGTTGGCTATAGAAAATCTGGGACGTGCGCGAGATGCCCTGGAAGGCGATGTCGTGGCGCGGGCGCAGACCGTTTTGTATGATGGGTATGCGCTGTTTTCTGATTCTTTTCTATTTGACCTGCCCCCCCATGTTGGTTTAAAGTTGCTGGGGATGTTAATTCAGACCATCGGGGGGGGTGAATATCAGCCACGATTGAATTCTTTAAATTTTGCACTAAGTAAATTGCACGAGAATTGCCAATTTACATTGGGGCATTGTACAATTCGGCGGTTTGGTAAGCAGATTTTAATTGTGCCAGAAGGCGCAAAAACAAGTATCAGGAAGAAAAATGAAAAAATTAAAAGACTTGAAAAAAAACAAATCAACAAACAAGCAAAATCGACGCGATAGTGCAAATTGGTTTTTAATGTTTTTTGGGGTGCTGTTTGCGGCGATGGTGGCACGCATGTTCTTGGTTGGCGGCGGTTTGCCAGGCGCAGTGCCGGCGGGACAGAATGTAGCACCCACTAAGCCAATTGAGTTGTCTTTTTCAGATGTTTTGCGTCGCGCACCAGAAATTTCAACAATGAAAATCAATGGAAACGAAGCGACCGGCACACTGGAAGATGGTACTAAGTACACAGCGACAATTACATATGACCCGGAAATGCTGGCCAAGTTATCTGAATCAGGGACAGTAATTACGATTGATGTGTCGCGCGGTTGGCTGGATACGGTGGCGACATTTGCTCCGTTGGTGTTGACTTTGTTGTTTATTTTCTGGATTTTGCGTGGCTTTCGTCGTGGTGGTGCGGGGGGTATCAGTCGCAGTTTAATCGGACAAAACCCGACCAAGATTGCCACAGGTAAGCCAAAGACCACTTTTGCAGATGTTGCGGGGATCGATTCGGAAAAACAGGAATTATTTGAAATCGTTGATTTCTTGAAAAACAAGGACAAGTATAAATCTTTGGGGGCGCGTGTGCCGCGCGGAGTGCTGTTGTCGGGACAACCGGGAACGGGAAAAACATTGTTGGCACGCGCAATCGCAGGCGAGGCAAATGTACCGTTCTTTGCGGCATCTGGGTCGGATTTTTCGGGTATTATTGTTGGGTTGGGCGTTGCCAAGATAAAAGAAATCTTTGAAATGGCGAAACGCAATGCGCCTTGCATTCTGTTTATTGATGAAATTGATGCGATTGGCCAGAAACGTTCCACTCATTCGTATAACGACCAAGATCGTGAACAGACTTTGAATCAATTGTTGATTGAAATGGATGGTTTTGCCAATGATACTGGGATTATCGTTATTGGTGCGACGAATCGTGTGGATATGTTGGATGCGGCTTTGTTGCGTCCAGGGCGCTTTGACCGCCAGGTTTATATTGAATTACCCGATATGGCAGGAAGACGCGAAATATTAGATTTGTATGCGAAAAAGGTCAAGGTTGGCGATGATGTTAATTTACAAGATATTGCGCGTGGCACAACCGGATTTTCAGGGGCAGATTTGGAAAACTTGTTGAACGAGGCTGCGTTGCATGCTGTGCGCAATAGACGAGATAAAATCACCCTTGATGATGTTGAAGAAGCACGTGATAAAATTATTATGGGACCACGCAAAATTCGTAAAATGCGTCCAGAAGATATTAAGCTGACCGCATATCACGAGGCAGGTCATGCATTCGTCAGTATGATGTATGAAAAAGTCACAGATCCTATCCACAAGGCAACAATTATTCCGCGTGGACGTGCGTTGGGAATGGTCCAACATTTGCCGATTGATGATAAGGTATCGATGACCTTGGCCGAAGTGCGTGCGAACCTGTCAATTGCGTTGGCCGGCAGATGTGCCGAGGAAATATTCTTTGGCGCAGATAAAATCACAACTGGCGCAGAAAGCGATATTGCCATGGCAACACGTTTGGCGCGGTATTCTATCACAACCGCTGGATTGTCAAAAAAAGTTGGGTTGCCTGCTATTAATCAGGTAGGGACTTTTGGGGTGCGAGGCGCATTGGAAAATGCGTCCGAAAAAACGGCGGAATTGGTTGATGCTGAAATTCGTGCGTGGTTGGACGCTGCGCATGCAGATGCATCAAAACACTTGGCAAAAAATAAAAAGACGGTCGAAAAACTGGCCAATGAATTGCTGAGCCGCGAAACATTGACTGGCGCAGAAATTCGCGAAATTGTTTTTGGTAAAAAAGCAACTGCTAAACAGGTCAAATCGGATAAAAAAACAACTGTGCACAAAAATGCAAAACCCAAGAAACAATAAATTTGAACTGTTGCAAATGCCTCCACAGAATACTCGGTCCGTATTGGTGACGGTTGGGGACGAGTGTGTAATTTTTGATCCGTGGGGGTATGCGGAAGACTGGATGAAAATTCTGGACGAACGTGGATTAAAATTGTGTGCAATATACGCAACACATGGACACCCTGATCATATTGCATGCGCAGGTATGTTGGCACAGAAATATAGTGTGCCGTGGTATCTGCATAGTGGTGATTTTCGCTTGGTTGGTTGGGGAAATGATTTGTTGCAACATTTTGGATTGCCAAAAATCAATGTCGATGATGTGCGCCCCACTCTGCTGGAACTAAATCGGATTGAGATTTTACCTGGGTTGTTTATGAATGTTATTGAGACACCTGGGCATACCCCAGGTGGTGTGGCATATCATTTCCCCAGCGAAAAGATTTTGTTGATTGGTGACACTTTATTTCAAACGGGGGTTGGTCGATTTGACTTGCCAGGTGGGGATGAAAAAATGCTGATGAAATCAATCGCGAATATTTATAATATGGATTTGCCCGCAGATACAGCAGTTGTACATGGACATGGCATGGACACAACTATTGGATGGTTGAAACAACACAATCCGTCTTTCCACAATTAATTTATCGATGTACCGCTTCGGCATGGACCGCCTGTGCGCCAGGTGTATTGTTGTCGCACAAGACCCAATTTTCAGTCGTGCCGGTAACATGCACTGTTTTAAAATAATTGGGCGTTTTAATCAACATCAGTACAATTACCAATCCCCAAAATAATATCTTGGTTAATGCCCATGGGGTCTTGAAGGCATCGCGTACAAATTTATCTTTTAATAAATTTTGGTACAAGGCCCATGCCCATGAAAAGCACAGCAGAATAACAGCGAAGAAAAAACCGATAATCAATGGGCGGGAAAATTGTTTCAATCCTGTCGCCAATTTGTCCCAAGTGTCGGCCGCAGCAGGGCAGACAAATAATGCGGTTGAAGCCTCGGCCGCATTAAGCTCGATTGGGGTGGTGGGCGATAAAGTTATGTTGAATGCCGTCATCAAAATAATTGATGTTAATAAGATAATTGCAAATAACATTGTAGGTTTCATATGACACCCCCCGCCACTTATACAGATTATATCATAAATAACTATATAATTGCAATTTATCAAATTTTTATCTAATATTTTTGTATGTTCCATAAAAAAGCGCAAGTTATAGTGGGGCTTACCACATTTTATGATGAATTCCTGGGGCTGTCGGTTCCGGGACTAGCGAAATTGGGCAGTGATTTTATTTTGATAATTTATAATGATAATCCGAATATTGTTGTAAAAAAAAGGCGAATCAGGGACTTGGGCTATCGTGGTGGACTGTATGTGATAAATGGCGATTACAACAAGGGGCAACTGGGTGCGCGTTTGGCGATACTGGATTTTGCTCGTAAACACAAGTTAAAATCCGATTGGTTTGTTTTTGCTGATGACGATGATATATTGACCAGTTTGAATGTGCCCAAGGTGTCGCAAAATAACTTTGCAATTATTCAGAATATGGTGGTCGTTCGTACCAGACTGATTGATGTCTTGCGATTGATGCGGGATTCTGGGAACTATGTTGTTGATAATGAAAATGTACGTCAGGTACGCCCACATATAGGGCTGGCGGGGACTTTGGTGCGCTATAATGCGATAATGCGTATGGCAGATGTTTTAAATAGTACAATGCAAAATATATCTGTGATAGACGAGTCTTTGTCGTTCAGACCGCCGGTTGACATGATGATGTGGTCGGCGCTGAATATTATTGCAAGACATGATGCCGAGGCATCAACACCAATTTATATGGACACTGTGAATTATATTGCGATCGATATTGATACTTGTCCGATAAAATATGGCATGAGGTTAGCCCCCACCAAGAACGCAAGCCTGCAAATATCGCGCGCAATTGCAAAGTATGATGCGGTTGTGCGTGCGGCGTTGGTGGCGGAAAACGCAGCCCCCAAGGGGCAAAAGTCTGATGTATATAAAATCCAAAAATAAAAAATATCTAATTGAAACACGGGGATAATGTTTATACAATAACCCCGACAATCAAAGGAATATAACGATGACATATGATGAAATTCGTAAAATGTTTTTGAGCTATTTTGAATCCAAGGGGCACAAGATTATGCCGTCCGCATCGCTGATACCAAATGACCCAACATTATTATTTACGGTGGCCGGTATGGTGCCTTGGAAGGGCATATTACAGGGAACCGAACCTGCGTTTGCGCCAAGGGTTGCAAATGTGCAAAAGTGCATTCGTGCAGGTGGCAAGCATAATGATTTAGAAGATGTGGGGTTTGACAATCGTCATCATACGTTTTTTGAAATGATGGGAAACTGGTCTTTTGGGGATTATTTCAAAGAAGAAGCAATTGAAATGTCGTGGGGGTTGTTGACCCAAGTGTTTGGGCTGGACCCTGATCGTATAGTAGTAACAACACATTACAGCGATGACGAGGCTGCAAGAATCTGGAAAAAGGTTGCAGGGAAAGATGCTATTTTGTTGGGCGATAAAGATAATTGGTGGTCGGCAGGTGAAACTGGGCCATGTGGGCCATGTACTGAAATGCACTATGACATGGGGGAACATTTGCCGGGCGGGTTGCCAGGAACTGCGGACGAAGATGGGGGGCGTTGGGTTGAAATTTGGAATGATGTGTTTATGCAATATGATCGTGACGCCAATGGAAATCTGACACCGTTGCCAAAGCAAAATGTTGATACGGGTGCAGGATTGGAACGCTGGGCGGCGGTTTCGCAAAATAAATTGGATAACTATGATACAGATTTGTTTGTAAATCTGAAGCGCGCTGTGTCGGATATTACTGGCGTTGCGGAATCTGCGGAAAATGTCGCCAGTTTCAAGATTATCACAGATCATTTGCGTTCGGTTGGTTTTGCGATTGCAGATGGTGTAATTCCTTCTAATACAGATCGTGGGTATGTAATTCGTCGTATTCTGCGACGTGCAATGCGTCACGGTCAGATTTTGGGGCACAAGGGGGCATTGCTGTCCAGGTTATACCCTGCCCTGATTACTGAAATGGGGGGCGCTTATCCAGAACTGGCCCGCGAACAGGCGCGTGTGGTTGAAATTATTCAAAACGAAGAAAATGCGTTTGCTGATATGTTGCAGAACGGCGTGAAATTGCTGGAAAATGAAATTCCGAAACTGAACAACAATATCTTGCCAGGGGATATTGCCTTTAAATTATTTGATACTTATGGATTTCCGCTGGATTTGACGCAGATGATTTTGCGTGACCGTAACATCGATGTTGATACAGTTGGATTTGAAAAATCTATGGCAGAACAGAAAGAACGCAGTCGTGCAAACACCAAGGGGACGCGGATTTTCTGGGAATCTCGGACAGAACTGGAGGACACAGACGACAGCGCAAAATATAGGCCTGTGGATATGGAATCAACGGTATTGTCAATTCTGCACAATGGGGAATTTGTAGCAAGCGCAAACGCAGGCGACGAAATTGAGGTTGCGTTGGATAAAACGATTTTTTATGGTACACAGGGCGGTCAGGTTGGCGACAGTGGAGAATTAAAGATTGGCAATGACTCGGTTATGAATGTGGTTGAAGCAGCACGCGTTGATAATATTGTGATTCACAAGGGTGTTTTGGCCAGCACGCTGAAAGTTGGAGATGTTGTAAAGCCTGTTATTAACGCGACTGTTCGTCAGCAGACTGCGCGCGCGCATACCGCAACACATCTGTTACAGGCGGCTTTGCGTCAGGTTCTGAACGAAGATGTCGAACAGCGTGGTTCCAAGGTCGCGCCTGATTCTGTGCGATTCGATTTTCGTTTTGGACGCGCGATGACAGCCGAAGAAAAACAAGCCGTTGAAGATTTGGTGAACAAGTGGATTGCGGCTGATATGACAGTTGAACACGACGAAATGTCAATGAACGAAGCAGTCCAAAAGGGGGCTATGGCTTTGTTCGGTGAAAAATATGGCGACACAGTCAAGGTTATTACCGCAGGTGATGTTTCGTGCGAACTGTGTGGTGGGACACATGTGCATCATACCGGTGAAATATTGAAGGCCAAAGTGAATAAAGAAAAATCTATCAGCAGTGGCATCAGACGAATTACTATGTCGGTTGGTGCGTTGGCAGAATAATTAAGAAAATCCCGCATCTTGCGGGATTTTCTTAATATTTGTTTTTAATTTTTAATCAGGGTTTTTGCCATTGTTATTGATTCCGGGGTGATTTCAGCGCCACTGATAATACGCGCAATTTCAGCAATTCGTTCATCGTCCATGATTTCGTGAACAGAAGTTGTTGTTTTGTCATCGCAGACGGATTTAGTTATTTTGAAATGGTGGTTAGCATAACCTGCAACCTGGGCCGAATGGGTGATAACCAATGCCTGGTTCGATTGCGCCAGACGATTTAATCTGGACCCAACAGCAGACGCTGTTGCGCCACTGATACCCGTGTCGATTTCATCAAATACAAATGACAAGGTTTCAGATGCGCCAGCCAACACCACGCGCATAGCCAGCATTAAACGAGCCAATTCTCCCCCCGATGCGGCACGGTGTAATGGCGCAAAGGGCGAACCTGGATTGGTCTTAATCATAAATGTGATGTCGTCAATACCGTTGCCCGAAGGTGTGTCTGCGGATATGTTCACCATAAAGTCAGCTGCCCCCAACTTCAAATCCGGTAATTCTGTTAACAGACGTTGTCTGAGTGTCGCCGATGCAATGCGACGCGCGTTGGACAATTCTGTTGCGGCTGCCTGAAATTCAGCGTGACACGTTTTGACAATCGATGTTAATTTTTTTAGTTCCGCATCCGAGTTATCAATTGCGTTTAATTGCTCGGTCATTTTATCTAATATATCTGACAGTTCGTCCGCACGAACATGGTGTTTGCGTGCAGCTGCACGGATAGCGAACAGACGTTCTTCGATTAAGTCCAGGCTTTCCAAATCAGTTGTTTGCGGGGTTAAAGACTGGGCAATTTGCGCGACGGTTTCCGCGACATCGTACAGACGGTCAATCTGTTCGGAATACGGATTTTCATTACCACGAATGCGTTGCAGAATATGCGCAACATTAAACAACTGGGAATCTAATGAATTGCCACGTGGGGTCAGAGCTTCAAGAGCCTCGCCCAGGATGGCGGTATTTTTTTCCGCGTTCATCATATTGGTGCGTTTTGTGGCCAATTCTTCTTCTTCGCCCGGCAGCGGATTTAATGCGCGCAATTGGGCAACATTGTGTTCCAAGTATTCGCGTTCGGTTGCACTGCGTTCCAACAGTTCGCGCAATTCGTTCAGACGTTTTTCTGCACTGTGGTATGCGCTGTATGTTTCGCGGGTACGGGTCAACAACGCCCCAAAATTATCGATGTTATTTTCTGCAAATGTGTCCAATGTGATGCGATGTGTTGATTGATTCAGCAGGGTATGATTTGCAAACTGACCATGGATTTCAATCAGTGCATCACCAACAGTCTTTAATACTTTGACCGATACAGGTGTGTCATTTATCCATGCCCTGCTTTTCCCATCGGCGGTTAATGTGCGGCGCAATATCAGTCCATCGTTGCAATCAATACCGTATTCCGCCAGGATTTCAATTGCCGCAGTTGGCGCGTTGTCAAATTCTGCGACAACAGATGCTGTGTCACAACTATGACGAACCAGCCCCGTATCTGAACGCGCCCCCAAAGCCAAGGATAATGCGTCCATCAGAATGCTTTTTCCTGCGCCTGTTTCGCCTGTTAATATGTTTAATCCCGAACCGAATTCCAGGTTCAGTTTTTCAATTAATACTATGTTTGAAATGTTCAATCCAACTAACATGCCTGAATTATAACGGTTTTATTGGTATATTTTCCAGCGAAAAATCATGTGTCCACAGTATGTGTGCTGTGATTTTATAATCCGGATAAATTGCGTGCAATAATGTGGCGTATTCGCGCAATTGGGCAACATACTTGTCGCGAAATGCATCACAGTCAATATCCGTTTTATAATCTAATATTGCGATTGTTTTATTGCGGTGGTTAACAATCAGTCGATCAATACGACGACTGATGAAACGGGTGTTTATTACACCTGCGATAGAAACTTCGGTCTGGGAATTTTTGGCAAAAAATTGCAACAAAGACGGATTTTGGCGAATTAAGCTTACCAATTCAGGATCACCACAAGTTCTGTCACCATCAATTATCACGCGTTGCAGGCGGATGTGCATTTTTATGCCGTGCGTAACGGCAAATTTTTTACGATCATGCGTGGTCAAAATATCATTTAATGCTGTCATTTGTAATCCTGATGCAATCTTGTTCGTCACCGTCCGCCAAAACACGCCACAGTTGCGTGTGCCAAGCATTTTCTGGGGCGTTTTTATTTGGGGTGTATCCATAGATGTATAATTCGTCACGGGCGCGCGTCATGGCAACATACAGTAAACGGTAATATTCCGCTGTACGGATGCGCATCAAGGCATTTGACGCATCGCGACAATTTGCGCTGTCATTGCTGCGTGGCGACCACAACCATACCGGCAATTCGTCTGATTTAATTGGTAAAATGTTCTCGTTTTTGGGTGTGCGAACTGTGTCAACCAGAAATACCACCGGCGCTTCCAGCCCCTTGCTGCCATGAACGGTGACTATTCGTACACCGTTTGACGCATCCATATCACGTTTGATTTCGCTGCCCCCAGTGATAAACCATTTTAAAAATTGGTGTAATGTGCCGGGCTGGGTACGTTCGTACGCCAAACAAATTGTCATGAATTCCGCCAACGGGTCAATCACCTGAGAACCCAGTGCCGAAATGAATTTGTGGCGGGTATCGTTCGAGTTTAAAACCTGCTCAAAAAATGAATATGGCGCCATATCGGCTGACCAGTTTTTTATTTCCGTCAGACGGGAATAGATGTCTGGATGAGTGTCTTGAATAATTTCGTAAACAGTGATTGATTGGGTGTCTGGTGCGGTGCGTTTACGTTCATTATTTGCGGCGTTCTTGATTTTGCACAAATTAAAAATATCTTGTTCTTTCAGACAGAAAAACGGGCTTTTTAACACGCAGCATAAACTGTAATCATCCGACGGCGTCAGACACCAACGAACCAGATTCAGCAGATCTCGTACAGCAGGAAAGTTTGGCAAAACGATACGATCGCTGCCCGTCACGTCAATACCACGACGCTTTAGGGCGATAGCCAAAGGCGATGCCATAGGATTGCGCTGCTGAACCAGTACCATAATATCACGTGCGGCAAATTTTCCAGAATCTATAATTGATTTTATGCGATCTGCGATGTTCTCCAGGTATTGATTTATGGTTGTGTCGGTTACCATTTTTGCGGTCAGTCTGTGCAATTCAACCGCGCCAACCGCGTTCGCACGAAAACACTTGTGTGCATTATTAACAAAGCCAGACACGCCAACCACGCCAGGATCAGCAAAAAACCTGTCTACCGTTGATAATATTGGGGCGGTCGATCGAAAGCTTTGCGTTAAGGGCACCTCGGATATTGTGCGCATATTTTCCGCAATTTGTTTTGATATTGTTTCACGACTAAGCGCAAATGCGCGCGGGTCTGCGCCCTGGAAGCCGTATATAGACTGTTTAGTGTCGCCCACTACAAACAACGAATGTTGCGTTTGGGCGGTATCGCCATCGGAAAAGAAATCGCCCGCCAACAGTCGCAAGATTTCCCATTGAGTTGGGGACGTGTCCTGAGCTTCGTCCACAAGGATGTGCGACAAAGATATGTTAAGCTGAGATAAAACCCAACCCATAGACGATGAATCAGAAAACAGTTTGCGTGTGTACAAAATCAAGTCTTCAAAATCCAGTAAATTACGCACACGTTTCAACTGCCTGTATTCTGTTGCGAATGCGGCCGACAAATCGAATAACGCGATTGTGTCTTTGAACAACGTTTGGTTTGCGTTATATTGATTTAATTCATATATACGGTTTTGCTCGGCAACCAAATAATCCTTTTTAGAAACAGTGGCTTTAGGTTCACCATCAGCTTTAAGGTATGCGGTTTTGTATTTTTCAAAATCTGCAGTTTTATTAATATATTGTTTTGTTAAGTTAATAATTTCGTCTAAGTACTTTGCCGGCTTTTTCGCGTTGTTTTGCTCTTGTTGGGCCAAAGCTATGATGTTTTGCAGTTCAGACGGGTTAAAATTCGCGTTTGTATCCCGTTTGACATTCAAGAATCTTTCAGTCGTATTAATAAAGTATTCGCGATATTTAACAAGGTCATCGACTTGAAAGAACAGTTTATATTGGTCGCTTAAAATATCCAACAGGTCATTCAGATAGCTTTCCGACACCCTGTCCACGATATGAGCAAATGCATCGTATACACGTGGGTCGTTTTTTGGAGCGTTTATCAGATTATTGAATGCATCTTGTAATAATAGCCGTTGGGCTGAATCTGATACCAATGACCAGGCTGGTGACAAACCCGCCTCGATTGGAAAGCGATGCAAGATTTCTTCGCAAAAACCGTGGATGGTTTTGATTTTCAAAATTTCTGGAGCATCAATGAATTTGAAGAATATTTCGCGAGCATACGCAATATCATCTGGGGTGGCTGGACGATTTATCGCAATCCCGTCCAGTAATTCAATTAGCTCCGCATCGGTCGCGGTCGCCCATTCGCGTAATGACGCCAATATTCGATTGCGCATTTCGCCCGCCCCTGCGTTTGTGTATGTCAAACATAAAATCCCCGTCGCTTCGCAATTTGGAGCACGGAATAATATTCGTAACAAACGTTGGACCAAGACACTGGTTTTGCCGGTGCCTGCGTTCGCTTGAACCCAGACGTTTTCAGTCGGGTTTGCCGCAATGTCTTGTTCCGGTGAAAGGGTGCGTTTTTTTACCATTTATGCCCTTGCATTGTTGATTTGATTTTAGTATAAATCCATATGAACTGCAAGTTATATAAAAATCTGCATTTGGATTCAGGGGGAAAGAATGGAAATCACACAAGTATTATTGATTGGTGGGGCGGTTTTGGGCGGCCTGTTGATGATTAGTTTGGGCGTTTTGTTTTTTGTGTCCAGAAAGTCGCAAAAGGTTATGGAATCCTTGTTGATGATTATGACTCGGCCAGAACGTGCCAAAATTGCGGACGCGGTGCGTGTGCTGAACACGTTGATGGCAGACGAGATTGGCAAAATAGAACAAAGTTTCCAAACAATGCGCAACACATTAAATGCGCAAATCGCATCGGCAGAAGAGTTGAAAAAAATTCTGACAACACAGAACGAACAACTGGTTTCCAATGCAGATGACGCAACAAAAAAAATCGCAAATATGTCGGCACGGCTGGACAATACAGTTGCAGGCCTGGAACAGATTGTAAGTTCTCGGTCTTGGACAGACGCGGAAGGTGCAACCGACAGATTTATGAATTCTGTTAATGATTTATTGGGTCGAATTGACCAAACAACGCTGAACACAACCGAACAAGCCAGCCGAATTCAGTCGCAGATAGATGCGTGGATTGAAAACAGCAAAATATTGTCCGAACATTTGCAGACAGAATTCAAGAACAATACAGAACAGATGCAAACTTTGACAGGCGAATCTGAAACCATGCAAACAAAATTGTCTGAATTAGCAACATCCGTATCCAACGGATTCGAAGAGGTTAAATCCACAGCCACAAATTACGAAGATGTTATGATAAAAAATGACCGACTGTTGGACGGACATTTGGATAAATTAGCCGAGTTTAGCAAGCAGTCCAAGAAACAATTAACCAGCCAGATGAACACACTGACAAACACTGCCAATGTTGTCGCAGGTCAGGTACGTTTAGCGGAATCATCTATCGAGCAGCAGGCACGGCGCTTAACCGATGCGGTGGGGACATTGATATCAACCGCTACGACCACCGAAAATTCTGTACGTGGAATATCAAGTGAATTGGCCGCATTGACCAATCGTTTTGACGGCGAAATCAAAGAGTTTGCAACAGGTGTTGTCACAGAACTTAAAACTGTGTCTGGGGTTGCAAATGTCACATTAGAAAACACCAAGACGGCCGCAGGTGCATTCAGTGAATCTGTTCGCGCGATGGCGACTGGTGTGCGCGAAACCTTGATTGAAATGAACACTGCGCACACACAGTTGTCGGGGCAATCTGAAAACCTGATTAAAATGTCGTCAGAAACAACCGCTCAATTACAACCGTTGTCGGCGTTAATCGAAAAATATTATTCCGCCCTGCCCGATTTATCGCGTGGCAGCGTCGAGGCCAGCCAGACACTGGAACAAATTGTGGTCAGCCTGAACGAAAAATTAAACCAGATGAAGACAACTGTTGCGGAATCGACAAGTGCGATTTCGGATTCTGCTGTAAAACTGGAAGATTTGGCCGGCGCATCGCGTCAACAAATGATTGATTTGATGTCTGATTATGCCAAGGCCGTCAACACTATGCAGACATTGAACAAACAGATGATGGTTGCCCGTGCGTCAGCACCGATGGACGCGATTAAGGCGGCGCCAACAGAATCCTTTGGCCATATCAGCAGCCAAGATTTCTTGGCACAAAGTGAAAAAATGTTTGAAAAACTGCATGAACAGGCAATGGATTTAACCCGTGCAGCTGGCGCAGAAATCCCAGATGTCGTGTGGAAAAAATATCATAGCGGGGACAAAACCATATTTTCAAAATGGTTGGCCAAGATGCTGAACGCGGCAGACAAAAAACGCATAAAAGAAATGCTGAAAGGCGACGCAGTGTTCCGTTCCCAGGCAACTCAATTCGTACGCAGTTTTGATAAAATTTTGTCACACGCCCAGCAGACAGACAATGTCGACAAGGTGTCGGCCGCGTTGATAAAAACCGATTCCGGACAAATCTATATCACATTGAAAAGTTATGTATAAGCAAGGGGAATAAATATCATGCGAAATGTTTTGCCGTTATTTTGTGTGTTGGGGTTGCTGAGTGCATGTAACAGTGTGTATATGAAGCCGAATACGTTGGATGTGAATCAGGTGTTTTATGCTGATCGTGGCGGGTATTCTATGCGGCGCAGCATCAAGGAAACCATGGAGTCGCGAGGTTATAAGGTCGTAGTCGGAAAAGCCAAGACAACCAAAGAATGGACGGACGCAGACGGAGATTCAGAAATAGACACAACAAGCATTCCCAACAATACAAAATATATTATTAAAGCAAAGGAACGTCGCGAAACTTTTCGACCTGTGTGGTGTGTGTTTAATGGTTTCTGGTGGTGGAATTTTAATGTTTCAATCGCCGACCAGGGAACAGGCGAAGAATTGCTAACATGGCGTGGGCGCGGATGTGCGAACAGTTCTGTCCGATTATTAAACCAAATACTGGACGATATGGAAAAATAAAAATCCCCAAATTGGGGATTTTTTATTAGTCATCAATGACACTGTATTCACAGAAACCTTCGTTCGTATCACAGCGAGATATTGTCCCTTCGCTGATGAAATATCCCTGCTCGTGCAAACATGCAGGACATACGGATGGAGCATCTGTGCCGATATGCCACATACCACAATTTGTACAACGCCACATGACGATTTTATCCTGCTTGAACAAGGTGCCGTTTTCAATCGCGTCTGCCAATGCACGAAAGCGGGCCTCGTGATAACGTTCCGCCAAGCCGATATTTTTCAAGATTTCTGCAATTGCAGGAAAGCCTTCTTGGGCTGCGATTTGTGCAAACTTTGGATACATTTCAGTATTTTCTTCATGCTCGCCATATGCGGCCGCCTGCAAATTTTCCAGGGTCGTGCCGATTTTGCCGGCGGGGAACGATGCGGTTATTTCCAATTCGCCGCCCTCAAGAAACTTGAACAAGCGGGACGCATGTTCTTTTTCCTGATCTGCAGTTTCCAAGAATATCTTAGAAATCGCCTGAAATCCGTCCTTTTTCGCCTGGGATGCATACATAGTATAGCGATTGCGGGCCTGAGATTCGCCGGCAAACGCAATCAGCAGATTTTTTTCAGTCTGGGTTCCTTTTAATGATGTCATAGACACTTCTCCTTTGGCTGTTTATTGTTTGTCAGCAGATTTTATCAGACAGTATTATAAAAATCAAAAATTATTTTAATAATCGGCCCCAGTTAAATCCCCAGGAATTTCTTTTCCAGTGCCACTACCAACTCGGCCACTCCTAATCTGCCCGCTGCACTGATTGCCAAGATTTCAGGTTTCTTTTTACGGCCAAACGATTTTTTGAACGCGGCCATTTTTTCTGTCAATTCATCGGCATCGATTGCGTCAATTTTATTGATGACGACCACTTCAGGCTTGCCCACCAGGCCACCGCCATACGAATCCATTTCGTGACGAATTGCAGCATAGCGCGATGCCCAATCGGGTTCTGTGCCATCAATCACATGCAGAATCATTTTTGTGCGCTCGGCATGGCCCAAGAATTGGTCGCCCAGCCCAACGCCTGTATGTGCCCCTTCTATCAATCCAGGCAGGTCAACCAGGACAAATTCACGATCGTGCGCATACATAACCCCCAGCTGAGGATTTAGTGTTGTAAACGGATAATTTGCGATTTTTGGACGTGCCGCCGTCACCGCAGACAACAATGTAGATTTTCCGGCGTTTGGGAATCCAACCAAACCAATATCTGCAATCAGTTTCAGGCGCAACACCACCGTGCGTTCTTCGCCGGGCAGACCGTCATTTGCCTGTTTCGGTGCACGATTGGTTGGGCTTTTGAAATGCAGGTTGCCCCACCCCCCATTACCGCCACGTGCCGCGCGGTATTCCATACCGTCCTGGTTCAGGTCGGCGTATTCGATTTCTTCATTTTCGGACAAGATAACCGTTCCGGTTGGCACCGGCAACACCAATGTTTCACCCGATGCACCTGTGCGCATTTTACCCATACCGTTTTCACCACGTTGGGCAATGAACTTGGTCTTATACCGATAGTCAATCAGCGTATTCACATTTGGCACAGCAACAAATACGACATCGCCACCACGACCGCCATCGCCGCCGTTGGGGCCGCCAAATTCGATATACTTTTCACGACGGAAACTGGCACTGCCGTTACCGCCATCGCCTGCTTTGACATAAATTTTTGCGCGATCTAGGAACTTCATATATTTTACCTTTTGTATTTATTATAATCTAAAAACTTGCAATTTCCAGTCTAAAAGACTATAATAACTGGGCTGGAAACAGTGATGATTCTGAATCCGTTGTGTAATAGTCATTATGGACTGGGGGGCGGTACCCCACAGCTCCACCATCTGATGCGATTGCGGGTCGCATTTGGTTATGGGGCTGACATAGATTCGACAGATGATAAAAGACAAATTGGGTGAATCCGACATGGCGTCGTTAAAAGCCGACTAAAAACTGAATGGCGATAGAATCGCTGCGAACGACAATGTTCGCCTTGCAATGGCTGCCTAATAATGGCTTGGGTACGGTTGGCGATTGTTGACTGTATCCGTCTTAGCGATTGCGGGGCCTGCCGGGGGCCTGGCACCAGAACACCCGGCGCTTGCTTACATTTATTATAACAACAGGGAAAGGACATTAGAAATGTTTGGAAAAGTTAAAAAAGTATTCTTTACGGGTGTGTTTGGTGCTTTGTATGTTGCATTTATTGCCCAGTTGGCATATGCGGTGATTTGGGTTGTTGGCATTGAAAACAAATTAATAACCCTGGGCTTTTTATCACTGGAATGGTTAATTTTGATTGCGGCGCGTTATTTATCAAAACGTTCCAGCAACAGCGCCCAGCACAACGGTGGCATGCGCCGTCGTTAATATGCGGATTTATAAAAAAATCCCCCGATTGGGGGATTTTTTAGTGGTTAGTGTAAGTGCAAGTGGTTAGTGGCGGAATATATTACCACTACCCCGTCGGCAAAGCCGACACCCCTTCGCCAGCAAAGGGGATTTACTTAGATAAATAAAAGTTTAGTTAAGATATTAATTTTTAGAAATTAAGCACCACATTACCTGCCCCCCGTGTGGGGCGGGCGGAATTCCCGACAATTTATTGGCGGTGGAATTCCGGGGTGGGGGGTTTGTTAGTGGTTAGTGTAAGTGGTTAGTGGTGGAATATATTACCACTACCCCGTCGGCAAAGCCGACACCCCTTCGCCAGCAAAGGGGATTTACTTAAGGTAAATAAAAGTTTAGTACACAAAAACGTTTTACGTTTTTGTCATTCTGGGGCTTGACCCCAGAACCCAGGTTATGCGCGCAAAGCGCGCACAAATAACAAAGGTTTTCATTACCTGGGTCCCGCGGTCCAGCCGCGGGATGACAATGTATTAGTGTTTAGTGTAAGTGGTTAGTGGTTAGTGGCGGAATCCCACTGCGCCAAAGCTTCGTGGGACAAGTGCCTGATGACTAAGATAAACTTTTATTTATCTAATCATTTCATGTCTCATGTTTCCTGTCTCTTGTCTCATAATAAAAATCCCCGCAAATGCGGGGATTTTTATTCGACATGACAAGTTTTGATGAAATCACAAATTTGCATACGTAATTTTTTTGCCCATTTATATGGTGGATGGTCCAATGCCCCAATTCGTTCCAATTCACGAAAACATTCGCGCGCGGCCTGAACATCATCTTGGCCATCTAAATATTTTATTTTTCCAAATGCCTTGTTTATAAAGTGCCACTGAAAATTTTCGGACCACATTTTCATTTGATATGGTGTGGCCTGTTCTTGGTATGCCTTATACGCACAATTCAATCCCACACACAAACTTTTCATAATCTTTAACTGTTTTGCACTTAACACAATTCCACCAAAATTTGGTATATAGAAATATAATGGCAGTGGCGCAATTGTCACACGCGGATTTCGCAACATAACCCTGCTCCACCATGGGAAATCTTCGAACAAAATCCCCTTGATATATGGAATATCCGCAATCAAATCACGTTTATACAGATTTTTCCAAACCTGACAATGCTTAATCAGCCATTTACGTTTTGGATTAAACATATTATGCGTACGTTCTGTTGCATACCCATAAACATCATCTGTCACACGTGTTTTAATTTTATCAACATTGTATTTTTTTTGCATTCTAACCGGCACAACATTATCTGTATCCAACCCCAAAACATGTCGCACTATCAATTGGGGGCGATAAATTCTGTCATATGTAAACGATACAATATCCGACCCATCGCGCATTGCCAACGAATATGCAATTTCCATCGTCTGGGGATGAATAAAATCATCACTGTCCAGGTACAGAATATAATCGCCACTTGCCACTGCCATACCTGCATTACGTGCATCTGACAATCCCCCATTTTCCTTGTTCACGATTTTAAATCGCGCATCCATCGCCGCATATTCTTCTAAAATTGCTGCACTATTATCTGGGCTACCATCGTTTACACAAATCGCTTCCCAGTCTTGAAAGGTCTGATTTTTCACACTGTCCAAACATCTGCGCAAATATTTTTCAACATTATAAATCGGAATAATAACTGAAATTGCTGGCATTATTTCCCCCTATGTTCATCTAAAAAAATTAATAATCTTTTTCAACCGCCACAAATACATCACACGATGCGCCTTGGCAAAGTCACGCCGATATTTTTTTCCAATTTTATATTGCGCCTTGACCCGTGCACGGTGTGCCGCATCACGACTATTCAACGCAGAATTTTCATTGAACATATAGTGATAATTCACCCAAGGCACACTAACAACCATGCCTGCCTGTGCAATTGCATTCAACACAAACAAAGTATCTTCTTGTGCGATTAAATTCGTATCAAAAACCAAATTTTTTTCACGAACAAAATCCGTTTTGAATAAATACCGCCACACATATGAATCAGTCAGCGCATAGGTCAACCTCAGTTTATCAAGCATTCCGCGCACCAACCGCACATTTTTATAAACGATATGTTTGGTATATTTATTATCACTAACGAATCCAGACACAACCATATCCGCCCCTGAATCATTTGCCACCGTCACCATTGCCTGATAATATTCAGGGTCAATCCAATCATCCGCATCAAGAAAATGAATATATTCCCCGTCTGCATTTTCTATTCCTAAATTTCTTGCAGAAGAAACGCCCGCATTTGCCCTGTGAATAACCTTGATTCGCGTATCCCGCGCGGCATATTCATCCAGTATAGCGGGCGATCTGTCTGGACTGCCGTCATCAATACAAATCGCCTGCCAATCAATAAAAGTCTGTGCAATTAAACTGTCCAGACACCTGCGCAAAAATTTTTCCGCCTTATATACAGGAATAATAACCGACACCACTGACATAAAAAATCCTTTCCTTACATTTTCAGCATTTCCGCTGCAACTGTACCTGCCTTGGGATTTTTGGCCTGATGATACGTTGTTTTTTGAAAAAAAGCCCCCGATGTCACACGTTCAAATTCTTCCTTGTTATACGGCTTGTCATGATAAGCCCACCACAGCGCATGCGTTGGATCTTGGTCCACATGTGGCATTTTTGCAAAATGTTTAATCGCACGTGGGTCATTATGAACCATCGTCTTGAACAATAACTGATGCATAAAGTAATCAAACGGTCCATTTTCATGCATCCAGTAATCCAGCATCATCGCCCGCCACGCATCCAACAAATACGCCCCTTTGCGCGAACGAATAAAACAGTTTTGCATATAACTGTACGGACTGCCGACCTTTTGCCCCGCCATATAGACAAAGAAATCTTCCTTTTCAATCCAATCTGGAATTGGTGCAGTTACAAATCCAGTTGAATCCAACCAATAGCCCCCATGGTTGTACAGCAATTCCACCCGACAAATATCCGCAAAATGCGCATGTGAAATCTTACCCGCTTTACGCTTTTTCATGATTTCTTCTGGCAAAGTAATATAATCGAAAACCGTCTTTTCGTCTAAAACAATCAATTCCTGTTTACAGTGTCTGCGCACACTGCGGAAACACGCCTTGACCAATTCGGGCGCATTTTCTTCACCCTGCAACCACAACGAAAAAATCTTGTCATTTTTATCGTTATTAACAACCTTGCGTTCTTTAACCGCTGCAGCCGCTGGCAAATATCTTTCAAAATACTTTGGAATTACGCGTTCAATTACCGCACTGCGCACTGCACGTCTGCGCGTTCTGTCACGCCAAAACCAGTTTAAAACATGCCCCTGCACAACAATTTTTGTCATCGCCCAAATTCTATCGATATTCATAACCTACTCCATACTGTTTTATAATCAATTTCCCCAGCCAAATCGACTGGGGATTTTTTATTATTTTTCTACATCATCCATTGCATCTTCCGCATCATCATCAACGGGTCCTGTTGTCATTTCTTCTGCGATACCAGATGCGCGCGTCATAATTTTATCCAACAATTCTTTCTGCACATCTTCATGGTCTTTTAGCCATGCACGCGCGTTTGCCTCGCCCTGCCCCATGCGTTCACTGTTATAAGAATAAAAACTGCCCGCTTTTTCGATAAAGCCATGTTTTACCCCCATATCCAGAATTTCACTTATTCTTGAAATCCCTTCACCATACATAATTTTAAAGTCAACTGTACGGAACGGTGGCGCTACTTTATTTTTCACAACCTTGACCCGCGTTTCACTTCCAACAATCGCTTCCTTATCCTTAATCTGCCCTGTACGACGAATATCAAGACGTACAGACGCATAGAACTTTAACGCATTACCACCAGATGTTGTTTCTGGATTTCCAAACATAACACCAATCTTCATACGAATTTGATTGATAAAGATAAGCAATGTATTACTGCGCGACACCGACCCAGCCAATTTTTTCAGCGACTGCGACATTAAACGCGCCGTTGTACCAACAAACGAATCCCCAATATTACCTTCTAATTCAGCGCGTGGAACCAATGCGGCCACCGAATCAATCACCACAACATCGACCGCACCCGATTTAATCAAAGTATCGGCAATTTCCAACGCCTGTTCGCCCGAGTCAGGTTGCGAAATAATCAAATTCGAAACATCAACACCCAACTTTTTTGCATAACTTGGATCCAGTGCGTTTTCCGCATCGATATAGGCACATGTCCCACCCTTTTTCTGAGATTCTGCCACAGCATGCAACGCCAGTGTGGTCTTACCTGAACTTTCTGGGCCATATATTTCAACGATACGCCCCTTTGGATAACCACCGATACCCAACGCAATATCCAACCCCAGCGAGCCAGATGAAATCGCCTCGATATTCTGCTGTGAACCATCACCCATTTTCATAATAGCTTCTTTACCAAATTGCTTTTGAATTTGCGCCAACGCAGATTCCAATGCAGGATTTTTTGCGAACAATCCACTATCTTTTGTTGTCTCTTTTTTTGCCATAAACTTCCCCTTTATTTCTTATGGAAATGATACTAATGCGCATTTCAAAAATCAATGAATTTATTGTTTTTTCTTTTCCACCAGAATCAGCAAACTAAACGCACCAATAAACACAGTCACCGCCCAAACCGCCGTCGTCGCCCCAAACAAAGAAATTGCTCCTGCCGCCAATATTGGCGCAATCACATTCGGCAAATTAACACTTGTTCTGAACACCCCGTAATACCTGGTTTGTTGCACAGTGGTTGTCCCATCAAAGAACAACAAATCATGCACCGATTCCATCAATGCCCCCGACACCTGCCACGCAACAAATATCACCAACAAAGGCACCCCTGTCACAAACATCGCCAACGCAGACAGCAACGCAAACGACCCAAACCCCAGCACCATCCATATCGTCTTGCCATACCGCCGCACCAGACGCGCCATCATTTCACTTAACACCAAATATGGCACAATCCCCAGTGTCAAGACCCACCCCAACACCCCTTTGTCAAAGCCATTTTCAACAACCAAAATCGGCACATACAGCACACGCATCGCCCGCAAAGAATAATACCCAAAATTAACCAGATAGGCCCGCATCATTCCCGGCAACCTGAAAAAATTCATAGTATTTCGCCACAATGCCCGCAAAGTCCTGCGGGGGTTAACGGCATTAATTCGTTTATCTTCCTGAACAATTTTGAAATATTTGAACACCGACCACGCAATCAGATAAATCACCGCTGACGCAAAGAAAGCCGACCTGTTACCAAAATTCTCTGCAATCAACACCGCCACAGTCGGCGCAAACAGTGCACCAACATTTAACCACAAATGATACCGCGAATTAAGTCGCGCCATACCAATATTTTTCGAAAAATCTGACATAAACAACGGTATCAACATACTGGACAAAGTAATCGCAATCCCGGTCGTATAATCTAAAATAACAAAAGTCCGTGGCAGTATTGAAAAACTCATCATTGCATAACACACCGCCATCATCAGCAACGCAAAATAGAACACACGAGCCTTAGAAAACATACGCAAAATTTCATTTGCAAACAACCCAACCAAAAAACAAAACACAGAATAAATAGCAACATAAACCCCAACAATTGCGGACGACTTAAAAATCTCTAAAATAACCAGCGAATATACCGCATTATAAATACCGTCCGCAAAACCCGTAAAGAACCCCAGGTTTGCAAACGAAAATCCATTCACTTTTTTTCCAATTGAAATATATTTATCTCTCGCCATATCGAATACATTATATCATAAAAAAACATGTTTTCATAAAACAATTGGGGGCACATGCCCCCAGTTTATCCAAACATACTATCTGTTTATTCAATACAGCAATTAACCGCATTTTTCACCCAGCTCTTCAATTTACCCATCTTACCATTGTCGGGCTTTTCAGTATTCAACTCCACATCCACAGACTTTGCTTTTGTGGTTTTTTTAAAATCTTTACCGCCTTTTTTTTCACCGGTCAACAGCCCCATATTCAACCCCCAGAACATAGAATACAGTTCATAAGACTGGTCAAACAAATCATATGCTGTTTTCTTATCCCCTGCCCCCAGCGCCTTGGTACCAACCTCGAACACTCGCATAGATGCTGCCAACAGATGCTTGGAAATACACCAAACCTCGCCCTCGTACGCGGGGATAATTTTCAGCATTGCATTTTTGCGCATTTCGCGTACTTCGTTAATCAGGTCATAAAATTCTGTCTTGCCTGTTTTTGCCCCAGAAAACATCAAATGCTCTTCGATTGAAATCAGATTCATAATACCGATTGTCAAATCTTGGTCAGACGACAAATCTTTTGGATTCACCTTTTTCGCAGCATCTAATTTTTCAACAAATTCCTGAACAGATTCTATTTTTTTCATTTATATTTTCCTTTCTAGAAACACAACATCATCAACCAGCTGACCAAAGCCAACACAGCAATTGGCAACAATACCTTTTCAAATGGGAAATGCGCATGCCCACCATTTTTCATCTTCATCCACTGATACACTTTATCGGTCGCAATCAGTATCAACGAACCACAAACCGTCCCAAACAAAATCGGATCCATCACAAACATACCACAAATCGATACCGGTCTATATTCAACAGTCCCCAGATAAACGAACCCAATCATCGCCACAGATGCCAAGATAACAATCACATTACGACCGACAAAATGCCAATTTTTTCGATCCATCCATTTCAGCATCCAATAACCCAACAGAGTCAACAAAGCACCCGCCCACAGGCCAACAACACTGTCTGGAACACCCAGACGGCGTGCAATATCCAGACCTGCCCCAATTGCAATTGTGCATACAGGACATGCAGGGTTTGCAAATGCGGACGCCGGCAATAATGCTGCAAAAACAGCCAATAATTTACGCATAATACCTTTCCTTTTATGTTTTTATACAGTGTTTATTATACGAATTTGTAAAAAAAAGTCAACCACCCAGGTTGGCAAATAAACACCGCTACTTTCACCAGCACACTGCTTGCAAATCTGCATTTTTATGCTATAAACCTTATAAGGTCAAAATAAAGGTAATTAAAATGTCATTCACACAGAAAGAACGTAGAAATATCGGCGTATGCAATGGCTGTGATAAACGTTGCGCATTGGGCGTACACCAAGAAACCACAGATAACGCCGGGCCGATTGTTAGTATGTGGCCAACCATTGCGGGAAAAAAGATAGAGCATTTTATCAATCATCTAGCTCTGTCTGAACCAACAATAATGACATTAGCTGCAAAGGATGTACCAATGGATGCCAACAATGCTAGTGTATATCTAGACTTGATGCGACAAACGCAAATAGAAAACGCTTGTAAAATCGCCCGCCTATGCGATAACTATAAACAACGATAATATACAAAAAAGGATACAAATTCCTGATTTTCTATTGTATAATCGATACAAAGGAAAGATTATGAAATACACCAAAGGCGGAACATTTACCACCCAGGAAATGAGCATGTTGGAAACCCTGCAAGAACTGGAAGATGTGGTTCAAATTGCCAAAACTATATGCCTTGGCGAAAATGATGCCGCATATAAAAATCTGGACGAGGCAGAACTCTATATCTCACATCTGTGCAAGAAAATAAAAATTGCGCTGGAACATGTACCAAAAAACATCCAAGAAAAGGAATTTTTGTAAAATATAAAACGCTACACCACTCACATTTCCGCCATTTTTCTATGTAAAGTTTTATATTGTGTTTGTGTCCTTAAGTCAAGAAAAGCAAAAGCCAATATTATGTTCAATTGACAATTTAACTTTTGCAAGATACAATTCCTTGTACAATAAAAAGCCGGAAGAATATAATGAATAAAGAATTTGAAATTTTATCTCGTGCGGTAATTATCAATGGTGACAAAGTATTATTGGCTAATGTAAAGGGTAAAAACTGGTATTTTTTACCTGGCGGTCATGTTGAATTTGGCGAAACCGCAACTAATGCATTGGTGCGCGAATTAGAAGAAGAAACCATTGGTTCTACTTATTCAATCGGTGAACCAATAGGTTTTTTTGAAAACATTTATGGCGACATTGAATCATCACGTCATCAAGAGTACACAATTTTATTCGCGGTTAATGCCGAAACTCCTGATACAATCGCATCCAAGGAAGAAAAATTAGAATTCAAATTTCATAATATTGCCGATTTGTCATCACTGGACATACGTCCAGATTTCTTGATAAAAGGTCTGACAGATTGGTACGAATCCAAAACAAATTTATTAAGTGTAGAAAAGTGATACTATGTTTGTAGCAATAGACGGGGTTGCCGGCGCAGGAAAAACCACACCTTTCACCGGCACACCAATTTTCTATGTCCGGTATATGTCCCCCCCATAAGCGTTAATCAGATTAAATACAAAATGCACTTACCCAAAAATCGCTACACCACTCACATTTCTGCACATATTCCCCGCCACAAAAAAACTTGACAAAAACACAAACTTGTATTACTTTGTGTATAAAGAAAAAAAGGAAACAAAAAAAATGAAACAAGAAATCGCAAAATTAAAGTCAAAATTAAAAGAGCCTGGAATTTCCATTAAACAAGACAAAAAGATTTTTTCAGTCCACCAGGACACAAAAAAGGTATTTGATATTGCATACTATAATGGATTCGATACCATTATTCGCGATGGTTTGTACGCACAAGTTGACAGCGGATTTCCCGAAATTATAATATTAACCACCTATGCCCCACACCGTAAATACCGACTAGAATTTGACGATAATGGATATCAAGAATTATTAGAACTTTATAAGGTTGTACAAGAACAAACAAATACAAAAGTAGACAAAACAGTTAAACAAAGTCCGCAATACGAACAATATACTGCCACAAAACAAAAGATATATGAATATTGTTGCCAAGTGCATGGTATGCACACTGAAGCATAATCAAGATTATAAAATCCGCCCAAAACGGGCGGTATATTATGCTGCCACACTTTGATTATATGTACTTTTAGGTGTAAAATTAACTTTTAAACCCAACGCATCTATTGCTTTAAAAACAGTTTCTACATTTGGACGACGTGCGCCAGAGAAACTTTTATACAAAGATTCGCGTCCTACCCCTATTTCTTTTGCTATCTTATTTATG
>JAWPOG010000021.1:0-23190 GCA_033345155.1 Alphaproteobacteria bacterium
CAAGGCAAAAACAATAGAAAAATACCTGGGGTCAGGGTGGCGTGTTATTGCATCGGTTGGTCATGTGCGTGACCTGGTTCCAGAAAATGGCAGTGTGGATACAGAAAATAATTTTAAAATGAAATGGCAAATTATGCCGGGCAAAGAAAAACAAATAAAACTGATTACAGATGAACTGAAAAAAGCAGATGCAGTTTATCTGGCCAGCGACCCTGACCGCGAAGGCGAGGCAATTGCATGGCATTTGTTGGATATATTAAAGGCAAAAAAATTACTGAAAGACAAAAAAGTTTATCGTGTTGCTTTTCATGAAATTACAAAAAAAGCCGTACATGCTGCGATTGAAAATCCACGCGAAATTGATACAAACCTGGTTGATGCATATTTGGTGCGGCGTGCGCTGGATTATCTGATTGGATTTGGAATTTCACCATTGCTGTGGCGCAGAAATCTGGGAAAATCTGCGGGGCGTGTACAATCTGTGGCGGTTAAATTGGTTGTTGACCGAGAAAAAGAAATCGAAGCATTCAAACCAGTTGAATATTGGTCGATTGAATCGATGTGTACGGCAGATTCCGAAGCTTTCAAGGCAATGCTGACCAAATTTAATGAACAAAAAATCGAGAAAATGACCGTTGAAAATAAAGAAATGGTCGACAATATTTTGGCTGAAATTGGTGCGCCAAAAATTGTGGCTTCGGTTATAAATATCGAACGCAAGAAAACCCAGCGAAAACCAGCGGCGCCATTTACAACATCGACATTACAACAAGAAGCGGCCCGTAAATTATACTTTGCATCAAAACGCACAATGAGTGCGGCTCAAAAACTGTATGAACAGGGTTTAATTACATATATGCGTACAGACGCAACAAACCTGAGCGCAGATGCCGTTGCAGAAATTCGTGCTTTTATCAGTCACGAATATGGTGAAAAATTCTTGCCAAATTCACCAAATATTTATGTAACAAAATCAAAAAATGCACAGGAAGCACACGAAGCAATTCGACCCACTCACTTTGACGGGCCGGCAAAAAATCTGTCCGGCGACGAAGCAAAGTTATACGACCTGATATGGAAGCGAACAATCGCTTGTCAGATGCGTAACGCCGAATTTGATTCTGTTGCCGCAGATATTCAAACAGATAATAATGTTGCTGTGTTTCATGCGGTCGGTTCAACACGCACCTTTGATGGGTTTATGAAGGTTTATACCGAAGACAAAGATGATGACGAAGATAAAAAAGATGCTAAATTACCACCAATGAATGTTGGCGATAAAATCACAATCACTGAAATCAATCCTGAACAGCACTTTACCCAGGCACCACCAAGATATACCGAAGCGTCTTTGGTTAAAAAACTGGAAGAGCTGGGAATTGGCCGTCCATCAACATATGCAACCATTATGTCAACAATCGTCGATAGACAATATGTCGAACAGGATAAACAGCGCAGATTTCATCCAACAAGTGGCGGGTGGGTTATCGCATCATATCTGAATAAATATTTTGCTGATTTGGTTGATGTGAATTTTACCGCAAAAACCGAAGACACCCTGGACGATGTTTCAAATGGTAAACAGGACAAGATTGAAGCACTGAAAAATTTCTGGGGGCCGACAGATGCAATGATTGATGGCGCGCGCGGAATTAAAACATCAGAAATTATCGACGAAATAAATGATTTTATGCATCATCATCTGTTCGCGGACACAGGTGATATTTGCCCCGAATGTGGTGCAAAACTTGGAATCAAATTGTCTAAGTTTGGGCCGTTTATCGGATGCGAAAAATACCCGATTTGTAAATACACAAAACAATTAGGCAAGGATGACAAACCAGCACAAGCCCAGGATTCTGCCGTACAGACAAAATCTGATGTTGTGGAATTAGGTGATGGTATTGTGTTTCGCGTTGGAAAATTTGGGCCTTATGTCACAGATGGGGTAAAAAATGTTTCGGCTAAACAATATACTGCAGAAACAATAACTTTGGAAATTGCGCGCGAACTGTTAGTAAACGCAAATAAAAAGTCCGAACCAATCAAGATTGGCGAAAACCCAACGACAAAAAAAATGATTTACTATTACCCAACTGGGCGGTACGGTGCGTATATATCATCAAATCGGGTTAATGTTTCCGTCAAAGAACAACCGGATTTAGAAACCGCAATAAAGCTGATTAACAACAAGGCAAAGAAGTAAATATGGCGCCAACACGACACAACTATTCCAATTTTACAGATGAACTGCGTGCGCGGTTGTCAGTTGTGGATGTTGTGGGTCGCGTTGTGCCACTAACACGCAAGGGGCAAAATTACTGGGGGTGTTGCCCATTTCATAATGAAAAAACCCCCAGTTTTTCTGTGAACGAAGAAAAGGGGTTTTATCACTGTTTCGGCTGTGGTGAACATGGCGATATTATTTCATTCACCATGAAGCAGGGCAATATGGATTTCAAAGCGGCTATTGCGGAACTTGCCAATATGGCGGGTTTGAAAATGCCAGACTATAAACCACGCGACCCAAATATTGTTCGACATGAAGACGCTTTGTTTGATATATGCGAACGAGCCGCACAAACATATTCTGAAAAATTATTTACCCCAGACGCGTCACACGCCCTGGATTATGTGCGTAGACGCGGGTTTTCAGATGAAGAAATAAAAAAATATCGTATTGGGTATGCGCCAAAAAATAATATCATCGCAAATAAATTCGCAGAATCAAAATTTTTAATTCCGTCGGGTTTATGTCGGCGTGGAGATTATGGATTGTATGACTTTTTTCGTGATAAATTAATGTTTCCTATATTTAATGCGCGCGGTAAAATTGTCGCTTTTTCAGGGCGATCGCTGGATGGCAGCGAACCAAAGTATATAAATACAGGTGATACAGATATATTTCACAAAAGAAAAACTGTGTTCGGGTTGAACTTTGCACGGGAAAGTATTCATCGTGCAAATCGCAGCATCGTGGTCGAGGGTCAAATTGATGCAATCAAAATGCAGGTTAATGGGTTCGGAGAAACTGTGGCCCCGTTGGGTACAGCGCTGACCGAAGACCATATTGCGTTGCTGTGCAAATTAAACAGAAATATTACATTTTGTTTTGATGGGGACGGTGCCGGGCAAAAGGCGGCTGCCCGCGCTTGCGGTGTGGTATTGTCATTTTTGCGTGATAATTCGGATATTAAATTTGCCTTTGTTTCGGGGGGCAAAGACCCAGATGAAATACTGAAAACATCTGGGGTGGATGCTATGCGAAAAATTATTGATAATGCGATGCCTTTGGTTGATTTTCTGTGGGAATTAACAAATAAAAACTATGTTGTATCAACACCAGGTGGACGGACGCAGGCGGAAAAATTTTTAGATAGCCAAATTGAAAAAATCACCGACCCAGATTTGCGAAAACAGTACAAGCAAGAATACGATAAAAGAAAATTTCAAAACTGGCACAGTTGGAAAAAAACAAGCAGGGCACCAGTTATAAAATTGCCCGATATTGATGCGATTACAAAAAACACTCTGATTTACATTGTGAATAATTTCCCGGAACTGGCGGAACGGTATTTGGATTTCCTGGGGACACTGGGGGTGGATTTTGATGGCGTGGCGCACGGACTGAATATGGATGCAGCGGCGGCGGAAAAATTTATCGTATCATTAAAATTGCAACGGTATTTGGAAAAACTGAATGCACAAAAACGAGAATTAACCGCGCAACTGTTGGCGGGGGATGAGGTGGCACGCGACGAAATCAAGCGCATAGATTCGGAAATTGAAAAATATAACGAGAAATTAGAAGTATTGATTTCTATTTAGTGGTTAGTGGTGGCACAATAATTTCCCGGCTTTTTTGATGATTTTTTTCAAAAAAGCCGGGAATTTTTAACATTTTTATTTGTTGTTACACCGGGTACAAACAAGCCTGATAAAAATGTTTTATTCATAAAAAAGAACCGATAAAAATCGGTTCTGAAAACGGGCCGTAACCTCTTGCAAAAAAACTGCATTGTAGGCGTCCCCAAAAAGTTTTATGGCTTTTTTGCACGCCTCGTTAAATTGTTACGAAGCACTTGTTATTATAATTATATCCATAAAATTTTTCAACAGAAAAAACACCAGTATTTACCGGTGTTTTTTTACAATTTTATTTTACAAAAATATTTTACCACTACCCCGGCGCATTCGCGCCACCCCTTCGCCAGCGAAGGGGATTAAGTGTTAAACAAGAAATGACATATATCGCCGGGTTGCATTACATAATCGCGGCCAACCAGGCGCATTTTGCCGGCCTCTTTCACCGCAACTTCGCCGCCCAATGCAATAAAATCTGCGGGCGAAATTACTTCGGCCCGGATGAAGCCACGCTCAAAATCAGTGTGGATTTTTCCCGCTGCCTGGGGTGCGGTCATGCCCGTGGTAATCGTCCAGGCGTGCGCTTCTTTCGGGCCAATGGTATAATATGTTTGCAGGCCAAGTGTTTTGTATCCGGTTTTAATAACCTGATCCAGACCGGATTCTGATAACCCCAAATCATCCAAGAACATTTTGCGTTCGTCTGGGTCAATAATTTGTGAAATCTCCATTTCTATTTTCGAAGAAATTACCAGTACATCATTTGTTGCGCCGAATTTATTTTTTACCATATCAGAATATTTATTGCCGGCGGCAGCAGATGCTTCTTCCACATTACACACATAAATAACTGGTTTGGTTGTCAATAAATTAAATGGTGTTGCATCAGTATCACCAGAACGCGCTGGTATAGATTTTTCCAGATTGGTTTTAATCATATTTGCATCCGCCAACAATTTAATTGCATCTTTGTCCAGACCGCGCGCCCGCTTTTCCAGATTTTTAATCTGTTTATTAATGCTTTCCAGGTCTGCCAGCATCAATTCCGTTTCAATTGTTTCAATGTCTGATAACGGGTCTATTTTACCATGAACATGCACAATATCATCGTTTTCAAAACATCTGACAACATGAATAATTGCATCAGTTGCCAGGATGTTGCCCAGGAACTTATTTCCTAATCCTTCGCCAGTTGATGCCCCACGAACCAGCCCCGCAATATCAACGATTTCCAATTGCGTCGGTAATATTTTTTGAGAACCCGCCACACGCGCCAATTCATGTAATGTCGCATCTGGCACAACAACGCGGCCTGTATTCGGTTCGATTGTACAGAACGGGTAGTTCTGCGCATCGGCGGCGGCACTTTGTGTCAAAGCATTAAACAATGTAGATTTACCAACATTTGGTAATCCCACAATTCCACAATTGAATCCCATAATAAAATCCTTTATAATGCGCATAATATGTCATACATGTGGAATGAATTCAATATAAAAACTTTCCCGGCGGAGACAATAGTTTTCCGCGATGGGGTTTATTGTGACAATCTGTCAACAATTCCAAATGCGCCTATTAATACAAAATTTGATTTGCCGGTGCATGTTATCTATGTGGGGGAAATTGCCGGGGAAAATAAACTGGATGTTTGGTTGGGGGCGGAAAATCAGCCGGTGATTATCAGCGTAAATGTTAAAATAAAAAAACCGGCTTTTTTAAACATTTTTATCAAAAATGCCGGGAAAAATTCAAAAATTTCGGGTACTGTTCTTCTGGATAACCAATCTGAATTAAATTTCAACTGTGATGCCAGACATTTGTATAAAAACACGGCTATTTTGATAAAAAACAAGATTTTGGCCGGAAAAAATTCTGTTTCTAAATTATCAGGGGTGGCAACTGTTGATAAAGATTGTGAAGAATGTGAATCAGATATCGCTTTTGTTGCCATGGCAGATGCGGGTGCAAAAATCGAATTTTTGCCGGGACAAAATATTAAATCTGAGCCTGTTCGGGCAGACCACAGTGCAAGCATCTATAAACCAACCGATAATCAGGTGTTTTATCTGAGAGGTGCTGGACTTGGAACTTTCGAGGTGGACGCAGCTTTGAAAGAAGCTTTTTTAAGCGAGTAGGGGGAAATATATGAAAAAATTACTTGTTATAACTGCTGTTTTAATACCTGTGTGCGCCAATGCTGGAATATACACAAATACCGGTAATTTTCGACCTTATATTGGGATTGATGCAGGACTGAATGTTGCCGATTATTCAATCCAAACTGATTTAGATGATGTTTTTTATTCCGCAAAATTAAATGCGGGGATTCGTGTTGGGAAAAATTTCGGGGCAGGGTTGTTTTTTACACACTCGTCTTCTAATAAATTGGAACACACCATAACACAAGGTGTTGTAAATCATGAAATTTATTATATGTCGTTCGGTTTCGATATCTTTGGATATTATAACATAACAAAAGAATTAGATTTCTTTACAACATTCGGGGTCGCAAATAACAAGATTTATAATAAATATACTTTTATAAACCAAACCGATGAATATTCCGAGCAAACTTCGCAAAACGATGTAGGAACACGTCTGGGTATCGGTTTAATGTATAATTTCCCGGGCGATAATGTATCCGCTTTGTTTCAATATCAATATGTTCCTGTGAATAACGATTTAATTGGAACTATGTCGGAATTTTCTGCTGGATTTAGATATACTTTTTAAAAATTAAACCCGTCGTTTGGTGGGAATTTATTCGCATTTTTTTATTTCTTTGTTATTTTCGTCTGCATCAATTTGTTTGTTTCTGATTTCCTGGGCCGCATGAATTTTCTGTTTTACCAATACAACTTCTGGATGATTTTGTAATTCATTGTTCATTTGAACTATTACCGCATCAATATCTTTATAGGATTTTACAAACCTTGGCATTACAGATTGGGCAGCATTGTATATAGAATTTAGTAAATCAGCCTTGAAATCATCAATTACAGATAAATATGTTTTTATATGCTTGTCTTCGTGTGACAAGACCGCTTTATATGTGCATGTGCCGGGTGTGTGTCTTTTATCAATACTAACAATAAAATCACTGTAGCCCACAACAGCATCAACGGATTTTAATCCTATGCAAAGACCATCTTCTGTGGAATTAACATTTACATTTATTTGATAGTTATCAATCAAAGTCGCAACAACATTACCATGAAGCAGATTCATAGGTTGGCGCGGTTGGACTATTTTCTTGGACCAATCGGGTGTGTTGATATATATAGCTGGAATTTTTTTATATTCCATACAATCACTTGCCATACTCGGCATAGAAAATATAACAAGCAAAACTGCAAACATACACCTTATCACGACCAACAACTAATCTAATGCACCCTGTTTTTTAAGGTATTCATCAACAAAATTATTACCAAAAGATTTATATAATTCCTCGGCTAATAATACAGATGAACGGCCAGACTCGAACAAACGCAACAAATTGCCCAAACCGCCTAATTCTGTATTCAAAATTACAGATTCACCATTAACAGGACGCGATAATAATACAGCACGTTTCAGATTTGGATACGCTTTGCCCTGGATAAATGCCATTTCCAGCGGATTTAAATTCCAGTGCGCATAGTCGTTCGCATCTGCCGCAGGATTACGGAAGAACATAATCGTCTGGGCCTGACCTCGAACAACATCGCCAATCCCCAGTTTATCCAGAACATTTGCCCGCTGGAACGCAACCATATATGCCTGGCGGTTTTTGCGCCCTTCTTGTAAACCGGTGATAAAGTTGTCGCGGAACATCTTGTTTTCCAGCATAGGCGCAGTTTCATCAATCATAATCAATGATGGATTACCACCAGACACAGTTATATTGTTAATTCTGTGCAAAATATAAGAAATGACAGCGGGGGATAAAACCTCGTCCTGTAAAATGTCGGTAAAATCAAATGTGGTCAGACGCGAATATAAATCCAAAGTGTCGGATGCTTTATTAAATATATCGCCATATTGTAATGGATCAACCCACTTTTTCAATGCAGGACGCATATTTCCCGCAGATGAAAAACAACTTTCCCACAGGTTTTTTAACATACGATTGTTTTCGGTTAAATAATCAAAATTTACCGAAACAGCACGTGCTATTTCATCAGCAGATGCCACATCATTTTGACCCGTGATAATCGCAAACCAACGACGCAAAAATGCCCGGTTTGTTGCCGTATCCGGCATTTTTAATGGATTTAAATAAGTTAAAAATTCATTGGCTGCGGGGTCTGAATCTTTTTCTTTGCCCTGCATAGTGATATATTTTCCACCAACAGCCAATGTGAATATTTCTGCACCTTTGTTTCTGTCGAAAAAGAATGCTTTTAATTTTGGATGACGCAAACTTTGTGCAATCAAGAAAGAAAATAATGTTGTCTTACCGCCGCCGGTTGGCCCAATAGTCAATGTATGACCCACAGCCACAGGTTTATCAGATACATGAAATTGAAATTGATATGGTGTTCCCTGGGCAGTCGGAAATATAACCAATGGACCCGGACCCCAGTCAGAATTTTCAATACCCAGTGGCTGGCTGGACATGGGAATAGAAATCGCCGCTGTACGAGATAATAACTTGAAACTGCGCGGGAATATATCAAAACCTGGAATTTGCGCAAACCACGAAACCTTGGCTGCAAAAGTTTCTGCAACAGGCGAAATCCCAAACTGAGCTGCAATTTTTTTGAATTCTTCAACATGATGCTGTAATTCTTCGGTGGTCGAACCAAATAATATAAATAAAGGATAATAATCAACCAAACTCTGGTTTCCAGATATATTTTCGTCCATAGCTGTTTGAGCCTCGGAAATTTGGGTTTCAGTTGATTCACTTTTTTCTTCTTCTGCGGTTGACCGTTTTCTGCGAATTGTGTTTTCTATATCGGCAGTCCCCATGATATGAAAACCATTCATGGCAACCATTTCTGTCTGAATTGTAAATACTGTATTAAAAAAATCCTCGTCCAGATAGTCGGGAGATATTTTAAATGAAAGACATGCCGCATATGACTGAACCCCGCCACTGAGATAGCGAATTGTGCCGTCTGATAAAAATTCTACATCATCAACAGTTGTTAATTTTGTTATATTGTTGTCGGCACGTTTTGGAGATGGCTTGGAAATCGGGGATAAAATACGACCAAAAAATTTCGCCATGTTATCAGCACTATCGTTTTTTAACAATTCTGGCTTGTACTCGGCCAAAATAGATTCCAAGTAATTGCTGTACTGATTCAATTTTGAACGCGCATCTGTTCCACCAACAGATAAAACTATGTAATAGTTGTTCATAAATATCTTTAAGCCATGGCCACGCCACTTGTTATAAATACGTTGGAGTGTTGGTTGATCAAACTCGTAATTAGTGTTTTCTTCGGTTGCATCACGAACCATATAAAAACGCAAAACTACATTTGGGTCACGAATTTGATTAAATAACTGGGTTCTTAGGTCCAGGAATTTTTCCTTGGTTACATCATCTTGCATACTGGTCTGTACACCAGATACACGATAGACGCGAATATAACTGCCGTCAGTTAATAGCATCGTATCATTGCCCACAACCGCTTGAAATGGCAAATAATTAGAATATCTGGAATAGCCGAATTTTGGAAAAAACTTTTTGGTTAATACAGGTACGTACATCAACAGTACTAAAAATACCAATATAGATGCTATTAACAATATAGTTAAAGTAATCGGAAATCCGCCACCTGCATAATATTGAAAAAAATTATTAACATCGCTTGTCATGCTGCCAACTTCCCCGGTATTTTTCTTTTAATTAATTGTAATTTTGCAGTTATTATTTGACCCAATTGGGGGTCACGTTTAGAAAATATTGCTATTATCGAATGAACAATTATCACAGATAATAAAAAAAACAAAGGATTTACAGGGTTCTTGCCACCAGTTAAAATTAAAGAAGCGACAAATAATATAATCCATATTATAAATTGTATAAAGAAATTCAATACCGCCAGCGAATAAGGCACATAAAAGATATGCGCCGGATTTGCCAATGCTTTTAATACCTGTTGTTTCATTCTCTTTCCGTCCTGTTGATAATTATAACAATTTCAACAATTTTCAACAAGTATAAAAAGCCCTATACTACTTTTTGTTAAAAGTGTTGAAAAACAGTATATTTATTAACAGTTAATTATTTTGCCGTTTTTTTAACAAATTTCATAAAAGCACCCAAAAAACGGCATTTTTTTGTTGAAAATCTGTTAAAATAAAACTAAAAAAGAATTTCAACAGTTTAAACAGGCCTTATTACAACTACTATAATTAATATATTATTTGATTTTTTAAAAAATATGTTTATAATCGCCTTTGTAAAAAGGATAAAGCATGAAATTTTTAAGTTCATTAAAGGCTTGGAAAAAACGCGGCAATGTAAAACAAATTCGTCGTGGTAAACAAGTTATCTTGATTGACCCTGATAATCCAAAGTTCAAAGCGAAACAGGGTTTTAAGAAGAAATAAAAATACCGCCGATTGGCGGTTTTTTCTTTTAACTGGTTGCGGGGGTTGGATTTCGCTCGCTCGGCACAAAGTGCCGGCTGCGCGCAAATTTGTAGTTATTCGAACTGCGTTTCACTTGTTCTTATATACAAATTTTGAACCGCAACTGCGTTGTTTGCTTTAAATCAATAAAGCTGTTGGCTGGACTTGTCCGTCTTCGTTCGCTTTGCGAACTACGCCGAGACACTGAATTTTCTAAAGAAAAATACCGCAAACGCGGTATTTTTAGAAAATTCGTGGTTGCGGGGGATGGATTTGAACCACCGACCTTCAGGTTATGAGCCTGACGAGCTACCGGGCTGCTCTACCCCGCGATAAGGTGTGTGTATTATATAGTATTTGTGATAATAGTCAAATAAAAAATTATTTTTTTTAAAATTGGTGGTTTTTATCGTCAGTCTTGAATTATATTTTTTTTATTGCTAAGATTTTATGGCTGGTATCATTAGATATAGGGTTTCGATGTGGCAGAAAAGTTAACTTTTAGAAAAATATGGAAAAAATTTTGGGAACCAATATTAAGTCTGGGGATTTTTCAGTGGGTGGTCGCTGTGTTTATGGCGATTCCTATTTGGTTTTCTTATTTTACATCGGTTAAAAAAATTACAAATCTGGAAACTTTCTATAAATATCGCAAAAAACCGGCTATTTTTGTATTTTGGCATGGGCGCAGTTTGATGTTAAGTCCGATTATTTGTTTGGGGGGAATGCGGGCTTATGCGGTCGCAAGTCGGCATAAAGATGGACGGATGATGGCGAAATTGCAGCATTTGTTCGGATTAAGGGCAATTTATGGTTCCAGTCACAAAGGCGGGGTGTCTGTATTGCGCCAGGGATTGCGGGTCTTGTCGCGAGGTGACCATGGAATTTGTATGTCGCCTGATGGTCCAGGGGGGCCATCGTTGCGTGTAAAAGAAGGGGCTTTGTATTTTGCAAAAATGTCCGGTGCACCAATTATTCCTGTGTGCTATTCTGCGAAAAAGGCATGGATTCAGGATAGGTGGGACAAGTATTTGTTGGCTTTGCCGTTTAATAAGATTGTATGCAATATTGGTAATCCTGTTTTTGTGCCAAAACACGCGACACCAGAAGAATTTGAAAAAATTCGTAAGGATTTGGAGGATTTTATGGTTAAACAAATGCGGGAATTAGATGCCGAGTTTGGGTTGCCTTGGATTGAACAAGACTTGAAAAGCAGTGTTTATAAAAAACAAAAACGCGAAAATAAAGCAACAAAAAAATTGAAAAAGAAGGGGAAAATATAATGAAAACTCCGTGGTGGTTTTTAAGTAAAAATCCTGTGTCTTTGTTGTTGTGGCCTTTTTCATTGGTGTATTATTTTATTGGGAAATTTGTGTATCTTATGCGGACCGTGTGGCCGATGAAGTCGCGCAGAAAAATTATTTGTGTTGGAAATATATTAGCAGGTGGGGTTGGAAAAACCCCGGTTGTGAAAACTATTGCGGCCAGATACGGGGCACCGGTTGTTATGCGGGGGTATAAAAAAAGTAAAGAAGATGGTGATGTTGGGGACGAGGCAACAATGCTGTCACGGGCAGGGTTGGCTGTGCACGTTGGGGATAGAAAAAGTAATATTGCCTTATTAAATAAGCAAGATGATAATACCCCGATTGTTATGGATGATGGGTTGCAAAATCCGACTATTAAAAAAGATGTTTCGATTTTAGTCTTTGACGAGGGATTGGGGTATGGTAATGGATTTATGTTACCAGCCGGGCCTTTGCGTCAACCAAAAAAGACAGCCAGACAGGCTGATGCGATTATTGTTATAAAAAATAAAAATCCAAAAAAGAATTTTATGTTGCCGGCTGAGATTCCTGTGTTCTATGCTAAAAATCAGACCATTTCACCATATGATGAAGACGAAAAGTTGGTGGCGTTTGCAGGAATTGGATATCCGAAAAAGTTCTTTGTGGCGTTGAAAAATGTTGTAGCACAACGCAGTTTCCCAGATCATTATCAATATACAAAAGAAGATTTGGAAAAACTGATGGCATTGGCTGACAAGAAAAAAGCAAAATTGATTACAACTGAAAAAGACTGGGTGCGGTTGCCTGTGCAAATTCGTGACAAGATTAAATATGCTAAACTGGAAACTGTGATAGATTATTCGTTTTGGGGTTGGTTAAAGGAGAGGTTAAAATGAGCTCGTTGAAAAAACAGGTTAAAATTTCGGGCGTTGGGATTCATTCGGGTGCGCCTGTTAATATCGTTGTAAAACCTGCAAAAGAAAAAGGGATTTTTTTTCTGCGTACAGATATGCCGACAACAGAGCTGGTTGCGGCAAAATACGATAATGTCGGAGAAACAAAAATGCGTAATACAACCGTTGGAAAAATGTCAGGGGCGCATGTGCAGACTGTGGAACATTTGATGGCGGCGTTGTTTATAGCAGGGGTGGACAGCGCAATTGTTGAAATTGATGGACCCGAGACACCGATACTGGACGGCAGTGCAGCACAGTTTATTGATGCTTTTTTTGCGGCCGGGGTAAAGGGTGGCAAGATGAAACGTGTTGTTGTAAAACGTGAGGTTGTTGCGCATGCACATGAAATGTTGCGCGAATTGTCATGGTTTGTGCGTTTGAAATTGTGGATATTTAATAAAATTGCAGGAAGAAAAAATGATGGGTTCGTAAAACTGGGGCCTAATTCGGGGACCAGTTTGGATGTCAAGGCAACGTTGATTTATCCTGAAAAAATTATAGGTAATCAATCTTGTTTTTATTCATATGATGGGTCGGTAAAATCAATTGAAGATTTTGTAGATAACTTTGCGCGAGCACGTACATTTGGAAAATTTTCCGAGTGGGAATATTTGAAAAAACGGGGAATGGGGCGAGGTGCGAACGAGTCTAATGTTATTGCGCTGAATGATGCGGGGGATGGAACCTTGAATAAAACTATTTGGCCAGATGAATTTGTCAGACATAAAATTATTGATGCTGTTGGTGATATGTTTACATCAGGGGCATTTGTGTGTGGTATGTTGGAATCATACAAGGGCAGTCATGCGCTGAATAATCTGGTGTTGAAAAAATTATTCAGTGATGCAAATAATTATGATATAATTGATGCGTGAAAAAGTCGGAGAGAAAAAATATGAAAAAATTGTTCTTGTTGTGCGTTGTTTTGTTAGCGGTGGCTGGTTGTGGAAATGTAATAAAAAATGAAAATGGCAGTCAGAATTTAGTACAACTTGATGCGGAACCAAAAGATTGTGCGCTGTTGTATAAAATGGATGCAGATGTGTCTGTGTATTCCGTAGAAGATGCACACAGATATATGGAAAATCGCATAATAGATCAGGCAAAACCCGGAAATGCATATTGGATTACAGGGCAATATACCAAGCCAAATAAATGGGTGATTTTTGGGCCAGAGCGGTCGTTTGTTTTATCAGCAAATGTTTATGACTGTCCTTATTTAAGCGATGGAAATAAATAAAAAATAATTCGCACTTGTTGCACAGAATAAAATCCCCAAAATGGGGATTTGTTTTTTATCAGGAAGGTTAATATTCGTTTGCTAATGATTGGATTTTTGTGTTATAATTTAGAAGAATATTCAGAGAGAGTGTTTATTGGCCAGTCAAACTGTGTTAGTTAATCGTAAAAAATATGCGGTTGGGTTGTTTTGGCAACCATTAACTGCGGGGTTTTCTGCGTCCCGTAATTTTGCACGTACTTTGTCGCGAAATGTTGATAAAAAATTAAATTTATATACCAGTTATCGCGAGATGGTTGGATTGACATCTCGTAAAAATGGTGCGCGGCCTGGGATGTTTGTGGCTGCTGCTGCTGTAATGGAAAACTTTTCAGAATACACTTCTTTTTTGGCGGTATTCCAGGTTAATAACGGGTTTTATCTGGTTGCAGCGCGTAATGGTGTTATTCTGGCAGACAAGGTTTATGAGTCAGAAGAAGAAGTACGCAATGAATATATTAATCTGTCCAAGATTCCCGATTGGGGTGCCTTGTTTGCACCTGGTGCATGGAATATGCCACGTGCGGCTGAACGAAATTTGGCGGATGTTTTAAGCAGCCGAAATAATGTTACTTTACATTCTATTAGCCATTTTAGAAGTGCGGCCTGGTCGTTGTTATTGTTTGGTGCTTTTGTTTTAGTGTTCTTGTTCTTGTTCCGTGATTCTGTTGTTCAGGTGTTTGCGCCACGACCTGGGGTTGCTCAATTAAATCCAGAGTTGGTTGCCGAATATAAACGACAGATTGAAGAAAGCAGTAAAAAACTGGATGAAGAATTTGAAATAGAAAAGGTTGCACCGCCAGAACCAATCGTTATGCCGTACGAATTGTTGCCGGATATAGATGCACGTGCACAACAATGTTATCAGGCAATAGGGTTTGTTATGCAGTCGATTTCTGGGTGGAATCAGACATATGTGACATGTGGTGAAACACATGTTGTGGCAGAATTTCAACGCGATTTTGGGACTGTGGGTGAATTTTATGAAATAGCAACCAATTTAATGCCGGGTGCTTTTGTGACCGAGATTGACGAGGATACAATTCGTGTACGGGCGACTTTGCCAAAATTAGAATTGTTCGCATCCCAGGATGAACGCGACCCGGATACGGTTGTGCGGGATGTAACAACAACCTTTCAGGGAATAGACACAAATGTTGAAACCTTGGTGGTTGTTGACACATTAACAAATGGTGTTGATGTTGCTTCTGTTAATGTGGTAGAAGTTGGCGCAGAATCGAAACTGTTGCCAATGCAGTTTATGAAAATATTTAACGAATTTGGCGGCGTGTATATGATGCAAGCATCGTGGGATGTGCGTTCGCGTGTATGGAGCTATGAGGTGATTATCTATGCAAAATAAAAAAATGTTTTTACTGGGGTTGGTTTTCTGTGGTGCGATTTCAAATGCGTTCGCAGCAATGGATATCATTGAAGAAATTGATGTTAATATGGAGGAAGTATCGGCAAATGCTGTTGCTGGATACGATGTGACGGGATCTCTGTTTCAACAGATTACAAATCTGGAGCAAGAAAAGGTTTTGATGGAGTTAGAAAAAGAACGTGCGCAGCTGGATTTAGAGTTGGACAGATTGGCGGCGGAAAAAATTAAGCTGCATATGGAAATTGATACCTTGTCAGGACGCGCAGAGCAACAGCAACAGGAAATAGAAACGCAAAAAGCTAAATTAGAAGCCGAGGCGGCGCGTATCGAACGCGAAAAAGAAAACTGGTTGGCGGATATGGAGGCCAAGAATACAAGTGCAGCAAGAACTGCACAAACTGTGACCAAGCAAAAGCCTGTGGTGAATATAGCTGATGATTATAGATTGGTAAATGTATCGGGGGCTGGTGGACAATTGCAGGCCACAGTCGAGGATTTGAAAACTGGGCAATCAAAACGAGTAAGAGTTGGCAAGGTTTTGGGTGGGTTGAAGGTGAAATCTATATCTTTGTATGATGGGATTGTGTTGGTTGATAAAAAAGGCACAATGCAAACACTGAATATCAGCAAAGGGAAATAATTCTGATGATTGATAAAAAAAATAATCTTGGTGATGTTGGTGAGCAAACAAGGTTGTCTGTGCCAGCAGGGCTGGAATCGGCCGAGCCGAAAGATATCATCGATTATTTGTTTGCAAACAAAAATAAATTGCTGACTGCAACGGGGGCTATGTTTGAACTGCCACGAGATACGCAAAATTTGATTGCTTATTTTTCTGGTGGAGAGATTGTAATTTCTAGGACTCATCGATACGATGGGCGGGTATTGGCGTTTTTGGAACTGTTAAATCGGCGTGGGCGCAAAATGTGCGAACCGTTCTATTCCGATTTAGGATTAATTTCAAGTATATATAAATCTTATGAAAGTCGTTTGGGGGTTGTGGGCCGTGGACGTACGGACTTTGATAACCAGATGCAAAAAGATTTTGTTGATATCATAGCCAAGGCCGCCGCACAAAAGGTGTCGGATATTCACGTCGAAGTTGCAGATCAAACAACTATTTTCTTTCGTATAGATGGCAGTATGCAGCCTGTGTTGGAATATAATACCCAATGGGGGGAAGCGTTCCTGCGTGCAGCATTTGCTTCGGCTGATATTTCAAACGCAAACTATGCGGTTAATGAATATCAGTCTGCACAAAAGGATGGACGAACACCACTGCGTGGGACCAAAGATTTATATCTGCCGTCGGGGGTGTTGGGTGTGCGTATGCAATTTAACCCGATTGCATTTGGTACTCGGTATGCAGTTATGCGATTGCTGTACGATAACCCGTCCGAGGGTATCAAAACAGAACAAGAATTTGGGCCGTATGAACAGCGGTTGTTGGCGCGTATGCGTTCTTTTCCAACAGGTTTGGTGATTGTTGCGGGTCCAACCAGTTCTGGTAAATCGACGACTTTGGTGCGGAATATGTCGATGATGCTGAGGGAACGTGACTATGAAATCAATATGATTACGGTGGAAAATCCTGTTGAACAGAAAATATATGGCGCACGTCAGATGCCGGTGGTTAATACCACAAACGAAGAACAACGAGAAGAAAAATATGTAGAAGCGTTGGCGGCGGCTTTGCGCAGTGACCCTGATACATTGATGGTGGGTGAAATTCGTACATTGGCGGCGGCGGAATTGACTGTGCGTGGGGCACTGTCAGGACATAATGTGTGGACTACTTTGCATGCCAATTCAGCAATTGCGGCGTTGACAAGATTGTTGGATTTGGGGGTCGAGCCTTTTAAATTGAAAGAAGAAACATTGATGCGTGGATTGGTGTCTATGCGTTTGTTCAAAAGGGTTTGTCCCCATTGTCGCGAGGCTTTGATGAATCATCCAGAACGTGGAGCGTATCGTCGCGTGTTGGATGCGTATGGCGAAATTGGTCTGCGTCAGGTGTATCAAAAAGGGCCAGGATGTGCGCACTGTAATGGAACAGGAAATATAGGACGAGTCAAGGCCGGGGAAATTATTATCACAAACAGCGAATTTTTGGGTTTGGCGTTGTCAGGAAATACCAATGGAGCGGTGCGGTACTGGCTGGAAAATATGGATGGACGAACATTGAAAGAAGCAGCGGCCGCACTGATGTTGCAGGGGATTATTAGTGTAGATGAACTGGAACGTTGGGTCGGACAATTAGATCAACCGGGGGCATATTGATATGAATAAACTGGAATTATTATATGCCAAAATGATGTTTCGGTTGAATACTGAAAAGCGTATGTCGATTTGTCGTAAATTGGCATCGTTGTTGCGAAATGATTTTACATTGATTGATGCGTTGGAACGGTTGGAAATGATTGAATCTCGTGGGGGGGCTAAACCGCGGGAACCATTTGCAATTGTCATGCGCGAGTGGCAGAAAAACCTGGAACGAGGAATGACTTTTTCTGAGGCTACGCGTGGTTGGGTGCCAGCAAACGAGACCTTGTTGGTGACATCGGGGAATTTATCTGATTTGGTTGTTGCGTTGGAAAATGTGGGGCGGGTTGTTAGCGGAACCCAAAGAATCAGACGCGCGATGGCATCTGCGATTGGGTATCCTGTGTTTTTGTTGGCTTTGACATTTGGTATTATTATTATGGTGGGAATTTATCTGGTGCCGCCATTGATAGAGATAGCCGGGGGCGATATTGTATGGCGTGGGGCAGCAGGGTCGCTGGTGTGGATATCTAATCTTTCAATCAGGTACTGGTATATATTCTTGGTTGTGTTTGCGTCTGTTGTGGCGGTTATATGGCTAAGTATGGCGAACTGGTCAGGCAGGGTCAGGGCGATGTTTGATAAGTTTCCCCCATGGAGTGTTTATAAAATTCAAGTTTCTGTGGGCTGGTTAATGAGTTTGGGCGCAATGGTAAATTCTGGGGTGACGATTCCTGATGCTATGCGAATGCTTGCAGACAGTGCGAACAGATATTTGAAAAGTATTTTGGAAAGTGCATTAAAATATATTGCCAATGGTGAAAACCTGGGACGGTCATTGGCGCATACCGGGCGTGGGTTTCCTGATAACGAGATTATAGGGGATTTGACCATTTATGCCGATATGAATGGGTTTGATGAGAATTTAAATCAGGTTGCCAATGATTATTTGAACGAGTCTGTACGCAAAATGGAAAAAATTTCGAATACTTTAAACAGTTTTGGAATATTGTTAGTGTCTGCAATCATCGCATGGGTGGTGTTGGGGACGTTCCAGATGCAGGACCAGATTACAAGTGTTCTGTCATAAAAAACAAATCTGATGGCATATCTGCTTGTGGTCGGCGCGTTCATGTAACTTCTGTACACTACACTTGCCGACCACGGCGCATCAATACCACCATCTTTATTTTTTACCCCGTTGCTAGGAGTATGTATTGGTCTTTTACACCATAAATGGCAGGTTTTCCAATGTGCCTTCGGCCACCCGGACATTTACATCAATCATCATAAAGACTGAATCTGGTGTGCGTTGGGCATGATTAGCAAATATTTCTGCGTCCAGCAGGTGGCTGGTGTTAACAGATAATTTGGTGATTAAATGGTCGTCGTCCAGCAGTGTGTAAATTGGGCCAATATCACGTGGTGTGTTTGCACCTATTTCGTGTTCGTTTTGTGGACAACGCAAACCATCCATAATTGTTTTAACACGGTTATCAATGTCAGAACGTGGTACACCCACAATTTCAGGGTGCAACATTTGAATATCCAGTTCCGCAATCAATTTTAGGTTCGGTGTAATAATTGGATTCCAATCAATCCCGCCAACGTGGCGTGTGGTAACAGGACTTTTTTTAGGGTTTGGCACCATATACTGGGTCAAATTGTTCCAAGGACTGTGTTCAACCAGTTTTTTTAGCTGAGGATGGAATTGCATACGGATATCCGCAATATGTTGGGCGCGCTTTTTCGGATTAATCAAAATGTCGCCAAAATATAGTAATTTGAATTTCATAAAAATCCCCTTTTTCCTTGATAATTATACCATAAATTGCTATGTTTTACAGTGAAAAAACGAAAGGATTGTTTATGTCAGTTAATAATGAATATACAGGCGACTCGATTAAGGTGCTGAAGGGGTTAGAGGCGGTTAAAAAACGCCCGGGGATGTACATCGGTGATGTGGGCGAAGGCGGTAACGGTTTGCACCATATGATTTACGAAGTGGTCAATAATTCTATTGACGAAGCAATGGCAGGGTATGCAGATACCGTTTATGTTTCCTTGAATCCAGATGGCAGTACGACAATTCGCGATAATGGTCGTGGTATGCCATTTGATATTAATCATGATACGGGACGCAGTGCGCTGGAACTGATTATGTGTGAATTGCATGCCGGGGGTAAATTCGATAACGAAGGCAGTGGTGCATACAAGGTGTCGGGCGGTCTGCACGGGGTTGGTGTGTCGGTGGTAAATGCACTGTCTTCTTGGTTAGAGGTTAAGGTTTGGCGTGGCGATAAACAGGCGTTTATGTCCTTTGCCGATGGTGTGCCAACAACCGATGTACAGATTAGCGAAAATAAATCGGGGATTGAACATGGGACCGAGGTTTCGTTCAAACCATCGCCCGAGACTTTTACTGGTACAGAATTTAGTTTCGATATTCTGGAAACTTGGTTGCGTGAACAATCTTATTTGAATGCAAATGTTAAAATTATTCTGGAAGATTTGCGTGGGGGTGAAAAAAAAGAACGCGAATTTCACAGTGTTGATGGTTTAAAGGGATTTGCAACCTATCTGAATAAGTCCAAGGAATTGTTGAATAAAGAACCTATTCAGATGATTAAGCAAATTGAAGATACATATATCGAAATTGTTTTACAATGGACGACGGCATATACAGAAACATCTTTGTGCTTTACTAATAATATTCCAAATCGTGATGGTGGAACACATTTGGCGGGATTTCGTGCGGGATTAACGCGTGCAATTAACAAGTATATTTCTGAAAAGGGAACAAAGAAAGATATTAACTTGTCAGGTGAAGATTTCCGCGAGGGTTTGACCGGTATCGTAAGTGTGAAAATACCAGATCCAAAGTTTGGTTCCCAGACCAAAGATAAACTGGTATCCAGCGAAGTTAGACCAATCGTAGAAAGTACTGTGTCGGAATTGCTGTATGAATTCTTGGACGAAAATCCCGCAATTGCAAAAACGATTGTTGATAAGATTATCGAGGCAGCCACCGCGCGTGAAGCCGCACGCAAGGCACGTGAATTATCGCGTAAAAAAACAGGGCCAGAATTGGGTGGGTTGCCCGGAAAACTGGCGGGTTGTTCAGAACGTGACCCGGCAAAATGCGAATTGTTTATTGTTGAGGGGGATTCGGCTGGTGGTACTGCAAAGCAGGGACGTGACCGCAAGACCCAGGCGATTTTGCCACTGCGTGGAAAAATTTTGAATGTTGAACGCGTGCGTTTTGATAAAATGCTGGGGTCCGATACAATAGGTGCGTTGATTACAACAATGGGCGCAGGGATTGGTAAAGATGATTTTGATATTGAAAAAATGAGATATCATAAGGTTATCATCATGACCGACGCGGACGTTGACGGTCAACATATTCAGACTTTGTTGATGACTTTCTTTTACCGGCATATGCCACAGGCAATTGAACGGGGATATATCTATGTTGCGAAACCACCGCTTTATGGTGTGACACGTGGAAAACAGCAGATTTATCTGCAGAATCAGCGTGAAATGGACGACTATTTAATGGAACAGTTGGCGACCGATGGTATGATTGAAACGGCCAATGGGGTTCAGGTATCAGGTGCGGATTTGAAACGGTTGTTGGGGTTGGTGTTGGATATGCGCAACATCTTGCAGCCGATGAATCACATTATGCCATTGCGTTTTGTCGAGGCTTTGGCGTTAAATGGTGCGTTCGAAAATGAGAGTGCAGAGGTGTTTGAAAATGTACAAAAAATGCTGGATGCCCAGGAACTGGAATTCGAACGCGGATGGAAGGTGTCCGCAAATGAACATGGTATCGAAATAACCAGAACTTTGCGCAGTGTGCGTGAATCTTATTTGTTACCGCGTGAAAAAATTAATGGTATGGAAATTCGCGCGTGGCATAAAATGGATGGACGCGGTGAATTAATGGAAACATTTAGTAATCCAACTGTTTTACGCGTAAAGTCCAAGAATCAGAAAATCTGGGGTGCGTTAAAGTTGCTGGAAACCGCATTTGAATACGCAAAAACAGGTTTGAAGATTCAACGATATAAGGGTTTGGGGGAAATGAATGCAGAACAGTTGTGGGAAACAACAATGGACCCAAATCATCGTTCGCTGTTCCAGGTTAAAATCGATGATGCAGCCAAAGCGGATGAAGTTGTGTCTATGTTGATGGGTGATGTTGTTGAGCCAAGACGTGACTTTATCGTGGAAAATGCGCTGGATGCGAATTTGGATGTCTGATTGAATATGGCGCGGTTTCCCGCGCCATGAATTTATATGTGGGGATGATTATGGCAGATAATTTTTATGTAAATGAATTTGGTGAAGTTATTAGAAAAGGAAATCCAGATAAATCTGTGCTGGATAAAACGGCAGAGCGTACAGAGTATAGTCAATTAGAATATGAAATTTTTTCACACCCAGATAGATTTACACAGGAAGAATTACAGGCAAAAAAGAAAAGATTTGAAGAATTAAAACAGATATTGGAAATAGAAAATGAAAAGGCCTTGCCGTTGTTTATGGCAAAGCATAAGTTGGAACTGAAAGCAAAATCTGCGGATAATTCTTTGTTGAAAAACGCGATGCTGAATTTAAAGAAAAATAAAGAAACAGGGTTGTAATCATGGCAGATGGATTTGTTAAACGCGGGCCAAGTCAAAAAGAAAAACTGACCGAAGAATTACATAAATTAGAGGCCGAGATAGAAGCGTTGGGTGCAGCTGTGTCGGATTCGCAAATTTGGCATAAAAAGGCCAGAATAGAACAGATAAAAAAAGAATTGGCAGAAATGGAATCGCCGGCGGGTAAATTTAATGCGGGGACTGATAAGTTAAAAGAAATGATAGCGGCGCAACAACCGCAATTGACCCCGGAACAAATCGCGGAATTGCAAGGTGGGCGCGGGTAATGGATTTTTCCGCTGGGTGGTTTTTTGCGCTGGATTCACAATTGCGGGCGGCGGGGTTGGACAGTGATGCGCAATCTTTTGACGAGATTTTAGAAAATTTGCGTGCGCGTAAAATTTATGATGTGGATACGTTTGCGTCGCATTGTGTGTATGTAATTTTGGCTGGTGGTTTTTCCCAGGTTACGGCCAAGAAAATTTATCAAAAAATTATGGAATCTTTGCGCGAATTTGGCGTAGATTACAATCGGTTAATTGAATTGTTTAACAACAAAAATAAAATTAATGCGATTTGTAAAATTTGGGAAAATCGTGCAGAAATTTGCAATATGTATTATACTTTGAAATCATTAGATGACAGGTTGGCGTATCTGCAAAAATTACCACATATCGGTAAAATTACTGCAAATCATTTGGCACGAAATCTGGGTGAAGATGTTGTAAAGTATGATATATGGATTCAGCGATTGGGATGCGTGTTTGTGGGTAAAAATATGTGTGTTAACAATGCAAAATTGTCGCCAGAAATAAAATCTGCCTGTGATAATATGTTTGCGCATTTGGTTCGTGAAACGGGCTTGCCACGGGGGTATATTGATGTGGTTCTGTGGAAATCTTGTCAGGTAAAATTAATTTCTATGGACGAT
>JAWPOG010000027.1:0-7409 GCA_033345155.1 Alphaproteobacteria bacterium
AGATATTGATTATGCAAATTCTGCAACCGTTAATATTACGGGCGATAGTATTAAAATTTTGGCGCCAACGGATATTGATTCTAATGGTATTGGAATTGTTGCGATGAGTAGGGGTATTATCAATGTGGTTGGTGATACAACAATTTCTGCAGAAAAGGCGATCGTTGCACGTGGTGAAGCAAAGGTTAATATTAATACATCCGGTGAGCATACTGTCAAGATGTTGGGGGATATTGACTTTGACTATCACAAGCCAACATCTGGTACCAGCATTGATGCATATATTGATGTTACATTGGCGGGGGCAGATTCTGTTTGGACTGGAAATACTGTCGTGACTTATGACGTTAAGCCAGAAGCAGAAAAGTTAGTGGTTTCAAATGCTAAACTGACTATGAATGATGGTGCGGTTTGGAACGCAACAAAAATCACAGACAATAAAGCAGATGATAATGGGCGTTATTATACAGCATTAAATGACCTGGTCATTGATGGTGGTACGGTAAATATCGCAGATACAGAACGTGGTATCTTTGTTGATCGTATCGTTGCAAATGATGCGACATTTAATGGCGGTATGCTGAATGTAAACGAAACAATCAATATTACGTCGGGTACAACCGTATTTAACAGTGCTGTGTTGGGCGAAGCTGGCGTGCTGAACTTGGCCGAAGGCGCAACGCTGGATATTGGTACATCAACAGTTGATTTAGCAGAACTGAATATCAATGGCACACTATTGGCATCTGTATTAAGTGATCGTTCGTATGGTTCTTTGAGCGGGGAAATAGATGGTGATGGCAAAGTGCAGTTGAACGTTGGTTCTGTTGGTTCTTATAAAATCTTTGACAGTCAGGCAGATATCACAGTTACAGCCGGTGCAGCATATGATGTTTCACAAGAAGCGGATGGTACAGTTGTTATCACAACCAAGGCGGTTGAAGATATCGCAGCTGATACAGGTTTGACAACCCAGACAGCGGGTGCTGTTGCAGGTTTGGCAACCAGCAACGATGAAACCTTGCAACAGATTTCATTGGCTGCACAACAGGTGTTGAACAGTGGTGATGTCGCAGCTGTTGAACGCGAAATGGCAAAACTGAACCCAACTGATCAACCTGTGGCACAGGCTGCGGTGACATCTGTTCAGAATCAGGTCTTGTCTTTGGTGTCAAGCCGTATGGCAGGCGGTGTGTCCGTTGGACGTGTTGGGATGCCTGTGGGCCGTATGGGTCGTGCTGGGATGCCTGTGGGCCGTATGGGTCGTGCCGGTGGCGATACAGTCAGAAAAGAAAATGGTTTCTGGATGCAGGGACTGTTTAATAAATCCAAGCTGGCAGATGAATTCAACGGATATACTCGTGGATTTGCGCTGGGGGCGGATTTGCTGATTGATAATAAATGGACAATCGGTGGAGGTTTGGCAATCAACGATTCCGATGTTCATGCCGACAGTGCTGATATTGATATCGACAGCAAGACTGTGTTCATGTATGGCCAGTATAAACCAAATAACTGGTTCGTGAATGCAACCGCAACATACGGTATCGCTGAATATACCGAAAATAAAAATCCATTCGGTATTATGTCAGGCGCTGCGTATTATGTAGAATCTTATGGTGCACAGGCAATGGTTGGTTATGATTTCGCAACAGGTGTCACAACCGAAGTTGGTGCGCGCTATCTGCATATCGCACAGGATGCATATACCGATGATTTGGGAATCAAGGTTAAAGCAACAGATACAGACTTCTTGACGGGGGTTGCAGGCATGAAGTATGCATTCGCAATCGAAAACGATTGGGCAATCCAGTTGCGTCCAGAACTGCGTGCAGCAATGACATATGACTTTATCAGTGACGAAGCTGTCACAACAGTTGATATGCCAGGTGCCGCTGCATACCAGTTGCAGGGTGAAAATCTGAGCCGTCTGGGTGGTGAATTCGGTATCGGATTAACTGCGCTGTATCGTGGAATGGAAGTATCGTTGATGTATGATTTGGATTTGCACAAGGATTATACATCTCAGACCGGTATGATTAAATTCCGTGGTCGGTTCTAAGGATGATGAAAAAAAATCCCCCAATCGGGGGATTTTTTTTGGAAAATTTTTAATTTTTGGTATAGATATTTTATTGATGATTTGTTATTATGCCATCATACAGATGCAGCGATTGCGGACAAAGTCGTGGGTGTTGTGGGATTTTTGTTCGTTTTGCGAATCGTGGTCTAGTAATATATGGGGGCAGGGAATGAGAAAAACTGGGATGATGTTTGTCGGATTTTTCGGAATATTGTTGGCAGGTGTCGCAGGCGCAGATGTCTATAAGTGCGCAAATGTGTACAAAGATATGGAGTGTGACGGTGTAATATCGGCAGAGGGTAGCGAGTGGTCTGTGACTTGTAATAGAACGACGGTGACGGTCAAGGGGATTGCGATGTGTGGGGGCGGCCTTAATAGTAAGTCGGATGTGGTGTCTGTTGTGGACAGCGTGGCAGGCGCAATGTGTTATTGCAAAATGATTAAGCCCGCTGTGTCGATTTGGGTTCAGGTAACAGATATTAAAGATCAGGTGACGTGCAGTAATTATTGTGCGACGGCATGTGCTGAACAGTTTGTGATCAATCAAAATGCAATGCGTGATACGATGCTGGATTCTGTTGTTCAATAATGGGGGGATATGATGAGGTGTGTGTTTCTAATTTTATGTATGTTTGTGTTTATGGGGGCGGCCGATGCCTTGCAGAGTTGTTTGGCGTTAAGCACATCGACAGCATGTAATCATTCTGAGTCCGAAGCTTCGGGACGTGTGGATTGGAGTGCGACCTGTTTAAACGGTTCATATACCATCAAAGGGGTTGCTGGTTGTAGCATTACAAGCAGCTCCTTTACCCGGGCGACCACATCAGAAGTAATGGGGGAAGAAACTAATTGTTTTTGCAAGGTGTTCGCGCCGTATGAATCGAATTGGGTATATTCGGGAAGAGGTGGAACTGCAAGCGGCTGTTATGCCAATTGTGCGTATTATTGTGCAAGCGCTTTTGCTGCGGGAAGTAATTGGAATTATTATACACGCTTTCGGGAATCTATAATTAATGTGGTTAAATGATGGGGGGGATATGAGGTTTTTATTTGCGATTTTTTGTGTTTTGGTAACTGTTGGAAATGTGTGGGCGCAGAGGTTGTTGACCTCGTGTCCCGCTGGATACATAACGATACCGGAATCTGGGGTTGTGTTGGCTGATGAAAAAGGCTGTCCTGCTTCAACGAAATCGTTGTCAACGGTGTCAAGTTGTTCGGTGGAAACGCCATCCGTTTTGTGCGCAATGTATGCAGAGCAGGGTGAAGTGTATACTGACGAAAAGGGTACATTTATGTATCAGGATGGTATTTGTGAAATGTAAAAAATCCCCCAAATGGGGGATTTTTTGAAATGATTTTTATTGATGGGTTATACAACCTGGGTGACGGCGCGTAATGCACCATCGCGTGATAGTTGGACAACGCGTATCTTTTTCTTCATTTCTGCAATTAAATCGGTGCGGTCGTATGCGGGCTGGGTGTGTAAAATCCGGTCCGCAAATGCTGCATAGGCGGCATCGGCACTTTCTGCGTGAATCGTGGTATAGAAATGGTCGTGGCCCGTACCCAACATTTCCCATAATACGGATGCGTTGTCGGTCGATATTTCCCCCCCAATAATGACGTCCGGAGTCATGCGGACAACCAAGTCCAGTAACCGAGTATAATTAAACTCGTTCGTTTGTTCGGTTCGGGATAAAACAAAGTGTACCCGATTCGGTTGTGGTACACGAATTTCACGCGCGTCTTCGACCGTGATGACGCGACTGTTCCTGTCAATCAGGGTCAACATGTGATTCAAAAACGTGGTTTTGCCCGTTGCGGTCGCGCCAGAGATTAAAATAGGGCTGCCGTCATTGATGGCGGACATCAATCTGTCGTATGGGTCATCAGGACGATTCTTTTCGCGCGGTTTGACCTTTAATAACTGTTCGCCACGACGCAGGTGATAGTTTTCAAAACTGGTTTCTGTTGCGCCGTTGCCACGAATGTTCAGCGCAACACCACCGGTAATGTCGCGTTCGTCATACTGGACATTTGGGCCGGCAATCGCGGTAAATCTGTGGTTCCCGGGCAATGTCGCATAAACAACAGGTACACCATGCGTCGGATTAAAAGGACGATCGTATATGTTCGCAACAGTGTGTATCAAGTCAACTAAATATTGTTTGCTGAGGGTTTCAGATTGATATGATACCCATGGAACGCGCGCCCCGTGTAAACGCATCCAAACCTCGCCCGCGTGGTTGATGGCAATTTCTTCGACAAAAGACGGGGTGTAAAATTCCGCCAGCGGTTTTAGTAAAGATTCAAGTACTAGATTTGACATTTTATTCTATTTTATCATAAATCGTGACTTGAATCAAAAATCTTTATTTGTTAGAATCTAAAAAAAGAGAGATAAAATATGAAAAAATCTGTTTTGTTTACATTGTTTGGTGTGCTGAGTTTGGCAGGCTGTGTGAATGATATGGATGCGCCATATGATGGGGCGGATTTCGCCCAGGGGGGACAAACAGCACCACTGTATAATGAACGTACCAGTTCGTTTATGCAGGCGGATAATCAATATTCAAATATCGATTCGTATAAGCCTAAGACGGCCCAGGAAAAAGAGCAAAATGCCAATCGCTGGAATACCTCGCGGATAGAAACTCGTTGGCAAGAGTACAAGGGCGTAATGGTTCGAGTGCAGATTTTGCTGGGGGATACCGATGTGCGTGAAATGCGATTGCGTGTAATGCAAAATGCGGATGGTATGGATGTTGATGGCGATTCGCGGACTGTGTTGGCGGCGGTCGCTGATTATGAAATGAAACGCGTATGTGGACGTAATGCAGACAGCATCGTCATGATTTATGACAAGCCGTCGTTCGATGTAATGCGCCCGACGCCATATTTTGACTATCGGATCGAGGCCGAGGGTGCAACTATGCGCGAGTACGGTTTCAGGTGTGTTTATAGAAACTGATTTTAACAACAAAAAAAAGGGGAAAAAAATGAAAAAATTAGTGTCTGTTATGGGTGTGTTGGCTGTATTGGGCTTGACAGGGTGTGCAGAAGAAACACCAGTCGCAGAAATGGGCGATACAGTTGTAATTAATTTTGAAGGCTTGTTGGACGGTGTTCAGTTCCCAGGTGGCACAGCTGAAAACTTCTCGTTGGAATTGGGCAGCGGTCAGTTCGTACCAGGCTTTGAAGATCAGGTTGTCGGCATGGCCGAAGGTGAAGAACGCGATATCAATATCACATTCCCAGAACAGTATGTGGAAGATTTGGCCGGCAAATCTGTTGTGTTCAAAGTGACATTGGTTGATATTGTTGAAAAATAATAAAATTTCCAGCCAAATGGCAGGGAAAATTAAATGAACCTGGTGGGGTGTGCGATGTTTCGTGCGCCCCCCTTGTTTTGTGGTGTCGGGGCGGTCGTGATGATTTGACAGCGTGATACTTGTCAAATCTGCTCCTTGTCGAACCCTCTGGTCGGGTTCAAATCCTGGGATGGGCAACACAAATTAAAAACCGACCAAGATGGTCGGTTTTGAATTCGTGGCGCATCCAGAAGGATTGTAATTCCCACCACTTGCGTGACGGGCCCCTTTCGCCTGCGGCTCGAACCCTGGGTTCAAATCCCCGTGTTACACACGGTTTAATAAAAAACGCCGCACAAGGCGACGTTCTTTATTAAATCTGGCGCATCCAGAAGGATTCGAACCCTCAGTCTTCTGATCCGTAGTCAGATGCTTTATCCAGTTAAGCTATGGATGCAACAAGATAGTATTTTATATCATTTTATTGAGATTGCAAGAAAAAATAATAACTATTTCTTTTTTTGTTTGATGTCGTGATACAGTTCGTTATAGTGAGTGCGACAGACGGATTTATAGTTGCTGTCGCCCAGAGCAAACTGGTCGCCAGCACGAATTACGCGCCCTGTGTCGTCAAAGCGCAGGTGATGTGTCGCAAGTTTTATGCAACCCGTTATTTGACAGGTCGAATCCATTCGGTGCAGTTTTGCGCCGACCTCGATTAGGCGGCGGGCCGCAGGGAATATTTGTTCGTTGCTGTCCACCATCAGGCCATAGCACATGACAATTTTATTCTGTTGATCAGCGATGTGTACTAATTTATTAATGTCTGATTCCGAGAAAAATTGCACTTCGTCCACCAGGATAACATCTGTATTGGGCTGTGGGGTATATTTTTCCAATGTTGGCATGGTGTTCGCATCGCAATCCAGACCAATTCGGGATACTATTTTTTGTGTGGCAAAGCGATTGTCGTATGACGGTTTGATGACTTCGACCGCGGTGCCGTTGTGACGAAAGTTATATGCATTGATAATCAGAGCGGCGGATTTAGAACTGCTCATCACACCATAGTGAAAGTGTAGGTTTGCCATTGTTGATGCCTTTGCTTTGTTACTTTAAATTCATTGATTCCAGACGAGCAATACGTTTTGCCACCGGTGGGTGGGTCGCCATCAAATCGCCAACCAATTCACGTGGGGCGCCCGGATTCGCAATGCAGACCGATGCCATGGATTTTACATGGTCCATTGATTCAACACGCGAATCGGTTGTTATCTTTTTTAACGCAGATGCTAATGCGTGCGGATTGCGGGTAATGTGCGCCCCAGTTGCATCGGCGGCGTATTCGCGATTGCGCGATACCGCCATACGTAACAGCGGTGTGATTATAAAATTAAATACAGAAAATGCCAGCCATACCATCAGTAATATCGCAGCGCTGTTGCCACGGTCGTTGTCGTCGGACGAGTGGTTGCTGTACATAGCAGTTCTGAGAATTATATCGGCGGCAAAAACGGTGACACCAATCCCAGTAATCATTAACATGTCCAGGCGAATGTCTCGGTTGCCAATGTGTGCCATTTCGTGCGCAATTACGCCGTCCAGTTCCAGTTTGTCCAGCCGTTTAATTATTCCACGGGTCAGGGCAACAGATGCATCACGTGGGGTGCGACCTGTGGCAAATGCGTTCATCGAATCGTCGTCAATTATATAAACGCGCGGTGTCGGCAGGCCCGCCGCCAGCGCTACATTTTCAACCGCACGATAAATTTCGCGATGTTCGCGATTGTCCGGCTTGATTTCATGTGCGCCGGATGCATTCAACATCATAGAATCGCCAAATGCCCATGATATTAACATCCATACGCAACACGCAACCAGAGTGGGTATCGCAACAGATATGGTCGTATCGATCGCAGTTTGGATTGGTGCAACAATCCATGTGAATAAAAATATTAACGCAATAAATATCAGTGGAAATAACGCAACCAGCGCCAAAGTCTTGATGTTGTTTG